>JAJDBZ010000008.1 GCA_029261095.1 Candidatus Omnitrophota bacterium
GTCGGGATGAACAAATGTTCTTTCTTCGCCACAAATGTCTTTCCGATGGTGTCCAACCCCACAAGACACGCAAAGATGATTCCCGGAACAGCCAGGGATGCGCGCAAGGTATCCGCTTCTCCAAACCCGAGTACTAGGAGGCTCGGCCAAATCAGGTCGATCGTTTCTCGGCGATGGTTTGGATTTCCTCTCACACAGGCGACAATACCGATTGCGATAAGGGCCAAGAGGACGATACCGAGCGAATCGGAAACCAATCGAACGATCAAATGAACCTTCGCCCAGGTCCAAGTCTCGGGGCGTATCCCTAAATCAATCGACGAGGATTCCATTCCATTCAAGAACCAGAGGAAACCGGGAAGGAACCCGGCAATGAGCCCCCCCCAAAAAGGCTGTTCAAGGCACCTTCTGAAACTTGAGTCGAATAGACTGCGGCCAAGGATGGGGATGAGATAAAAGAATCCAAGAGGAGTTGACAGAGCCGACAAGCCCAACAGGAGACCTCCCGCCAATTGCTCCGTTGTTCCTGTCTTGCTCCAGGGACGCCCCAGAGAGAGACAACAGCCCCATGAAAAGAGGAAAAGAAAACAGACTTGCGGGTGAAGTGTGGTCGATGCGAGCCTCAGCGGTAATAAACCGATCCCTATAAGTGCAACCCAAAGCCCACGAATCCAGCCACTGGTCCTTCCCACCCAAACGGAGAGTCCCAGCACTGCAAGAATACCCATCCAGCGGCGAAATAAATCCACCATCAGGAATGCCTTGGACCGTGGGAGAATCTTCGTTAGTGCTCGATCAATCGAGGGAAGAATCCAGGATTCCTGCACGAGAAGTTCCTCACCGTTAAGGAGATGGGCCAGGTATTTCTGGTCAAAACTCCCGAGCGGGAACGATATCGACTGATTGGTTAGAATAAGAAAACCCAACAATACCGGAACGAGAATCGTTAGGGCTGTACTCCCAGTAGACAGAGAGGTGGATTTCTTTTTCATATAAATTCCTGAGCAGAATGACTCATTCCCCTGTCAGAATCTAACCGGATGGCCAGATTCTGACAGGGGGTTTACTCTAATCCCTCGATAGGACCTCCCTTGCCACCTAAACGGAGTTTCACTACTTTCCCCCAACCATGAGAGTTAGAATCCTATTCTTCGCAGGGTTACGTGATCTCGCGGGGAAACGTGAGTGGGAGTATGACCTCACGGAAAAGTCGATTTTGGGAGACCTTCATCGCCGAATACTTGATGATTTCCCCGCACTAAAAGAAATGAAAGGTGCTGTCAGACTGGCGGTCAATGAGGAATACTCCAGAATGGATCGCCCCTTATCGGATGGGGACACCGTGGCCCTTATCCCTCCCGTAAGTGGCGGCTGAGAGGTATCGAGTGAGGAATAATAAATCCAGGAAGAAAGCGGTGGCTCTCCGATACGATCTCGACCAAGAGCCTGCTCCCCGGGTCGTCGCGAAGGGGCGGGGAGTTATCGCGGAAAAGATCCTGGAAATCGCGCAAGAGAACGGTATCCCGATTCGAGAGGACCCCGATCTGGTTGAGGTTTTAGCGGCGCTCGATGTGGGCAAACTCATTCCAGAGGAGATGTACGCTGCAGTGGCCGAGATATTGGCCTTTCTATACCGGGTTAATGACAACGCAAAATCGGTTGCGTCTTGAGAGAGGTTTTTGGATAGATGAAATTTTGGATAGGAATCTTGATGCCCGCGCTTGGGTGGATCTGCGTCACTGCCTCCGAAGGGATGGTAGTAACTTTTCATGTTCAGGATAAGCAGGAGACGCGGGATGATAGCAGGCGGTTTGTGAACGTGCCATTGTCGGGATGGTGCATCATTACCGACAAAGCAGGACGTGAATATTATCCGGTTGAGACGAATATTCCAGGAGAAGAGCGCCCTGGTTACTTTTATTTTTGGGAAAAGTTTACGGTCGATCTTAAAATGGATGTTCCCTATACCGTGCGAGTCGGTAAGGGATTGGGGTGGAATGTTTTCGAAGAGACCCTCACCTTTCAAGAGAGCCAGACACAAGCGACGATTCAATTGAATCGTTGGATCAATCTTTCTACTCGAAGATGGTTAGCGGGCGATCTGGAAACGAGTTTCAAATACATGGATCCGTCTCTGGCGATGGACTCTCAGGGAATCAACTTGGTCTGTCGTGTCACCCCATCCGCCACAGCGACCACTGATCCCGAGAAACGAGCCAAGGGGTTCAACCATCTTCCCAACGAGCGCGGGTTTACCGGACGAGATTGGAAGTTTCGCGATTTCAATGTTCTCGGCACGCTGGAGGAATTGGTAGTCGAGAACGAAACCCCCTTCGAGAATACGGACATTTACCATATTCAAAAAGGGAAAAAGCTGGCGGGATTTATTGACGTCGTAGCGGCCGAATCGCCGGAAATCCCAGTTGCTGCGGCTTTGGGATGCCTCGATTTCTTCCGAGTGGTGGGACCCGAGAAGAGCCGGGACGAAATATGGGACGAGACACGGGTCCTGGCGCGATTCGAATCCTACTACGACACCCTCAACGCGGGATTCCACGTTCCAGTCAGCGCGGGGAGCCTTGCGAGCGAAGATGAACCCGATGAAGAAGACCGTATCGGAGCAAGCCGTGTCTACGCTCGAGTTCTGGGTACTTTTTCTCTCGGAGGTTTTCTGGGACTTCTCAAGAAGGGGCCATCCTGGGCCACCAATGGGCCGATGGTCAGTTTAATGGTTAACAAGAAAGATACGGGAATGGAATATGAAATTTCTCCAGGCCGGTCAAAGATTTCTATCTCGATGGGCGCGCGCTCCGATCGGCCGATCGATCGGCTCGAACTCATTCACAACGGAAAAGTGGTCGACACCCTCATCGGGTCCGCAACAGAGGACCATGTCTTGAAGGGTTTCCTCTACGAGGTTACGGAGCCGGGTTGGATCTCTGTGAGGGTCCTTGAAAAACCAATCGAGGGAGTCGAAGGGATACGATACGCTCATAGCAGTCCGGTTTATCTGAAGATGGCAAACAAGCTGCCTTATCAAGAAGAGACCGTGAAACAGTTTCTGCAGGATGTCGAAACTCTGATCGGAAAAGTGGAAGCTGATGAGGGAATCTCACCTGAAGAAAAAAGAGAAATATTGATCTGGTATCGCGAGGCAAAGAGTTTTTACGAAAATCGACTAAAAACAATCGAGGAACTCGAGGAATCGATTTAATAATCCTTGCCACCGTATGCCCGGATTTCATTGAGAGTGCTCATTCGGCAAGACGTCCTTACTCTCTTCCCTCGATTGAAACCAACGCCAACCACCCGCAAGATTCACAAAGATCGCGGGCCAAGCAAACAGATCCCAATCATCAAAGGAAAGGGTTGGGTCCCAAACCAATGACCAAAGGACTGTCAGGCAAACAGTCAATATGAGACCACCTTCCCAGCCGTACCATTTCCGCCAAGTAAAATAGGACAGTAAACAGATCCCCAAAGGCATGTTGAGTGCATGAAGGACACACACTTCCCACCAGTGTCCTTTCGAGAAGAGACCGTAGCGACTTAAAGATTCCTCTCCATGGAACACCGGGAGAATCCATTGTCTCTGAAAATGGCCGGCAGGTTCCAATGTCAAAAGTAGGATGTTGGTTACCGCGAACGTTGATATGATGGAACCGAGAATAACAATCAATACCCTGCGACTCCATGGGTAAAGAGCATAGATCGCTCCTGGCCAAGCCATGAGTGTCATCGGGTGGCAGAAAGCGGCTAATGCCAAAAGAAAAAAGCAGACCTCTGGCTTGTTCCGGTTGGAAAGGGTTTCTTTCAATATGACGACCGCCCATAGGGAAAGCGCATAAGGCCATGCATAGTTTTCGATGTGCCCGAGAAATACGAAAACACTCTTCGACAAGATAAAAGGAAGCCAGACGAGGAGACTTCTGGAGAACCTGAACAAGGCTGCAAAAAACATTCCCCCAGCCACCGATGAGGAAAGGCTCACACACTCCGCCGGTGTCCAGTTCCACTCACGAAGCCCGAGCCAAAGAACTCGATGCATTGTGGTCACCAAGGGTGCGTGGAGAAAAAAGTAGAAAGGAGTTTCCACTCTCGCCAGCGTATCGGCGGTATCACCACCGCGGGGTCCAAATTCACGGAACTGGAAGAATAGCGTGGGTATGAGAACTACAAACAGAAGGACCCAAAACGTTCTTTTCAGCACCTGAGTATGCGAGAGAAAACCAGAAGAAAGGAGGGAGACATTTGGAAGGATTACCTTTCCCGGACATGAGACCTGTTTCTTCGCATCCGTTAACTTCGATTCAAAGATACCAAAGGCTATGAGTCCCGGATAGGGAATTGTCGAAAAAAACTGATGGTGTCAGCCCTGTCGGACTAACCCGTATCGGTGGATCTTATTGAAGAGAGTTTTTCGGTCGATACCGAGAATCTCCGCAGCCTGCTCGCGTTTCCAATTACAATATTCAAGGACTTGATAGATATGATTCTTCTCCACATCCTCAAGTGGCGCGGGCAGGGCTGGGTCCGATGTCTCCCCAACATCAACAAGGAACGAAAAATCCTTTGAGGTCAGTTCCTCATTGGGGGAAAGGACCGCCGCACGAATCACCGAGTTTTTGAGTTGGCGTACATTGCCCGGCCAGGGGTAGTCAATCAGGCGATCGAGCGCATCCTGAGAAAGCCTGTGTGGAATATGTCGCGCGGATTCGTGATACTCCGATAAGAAATTCTCCGCCAATAGTGGGATGTCCTCTTTCCTTTCGCGCAGCGGTGGGAGAGGGAGAGTGACTACCTGGAGGCGGAAGAATAGGTCTTGCCTGAATAATCCGTCACGAACTCGCTCTTCCAAATCTCGATTGGTCGCGACAATGAGACGGACGTCCACCTTGAGGTTCTTTTCCCCTCCCACTCTTGTTAGTTCTCCCTCTTCGAGCACCCGTAACAACTTGGCTTGGATGGGAAGCGAAAGTTCCCCAACTTCGTCGAGAAAAAGACTTCCCATGTGCGAACGCTCGAAACAGCCAGCGCGACGATCGTCCGCCCCGGTAAAAGCCCCTTTCTCATGCCCAAAGATTTCGCTCTCCGCAAGCGACTCCGGGACAGCGGCGCAGTTCATTGCGATGAACGGCCCGGCCATTCTCGGGCTGCGCGAATGAATAGCGCGGGCCACTAATTCTTTCCCGGTCCCGCTCTCCCCCTGGACTAGAACGGTTAGGGTCGATCCGGCGGTTTGTTCGATCGTGTCAAAGACCTTGCGAATAGCTGCGCTGTTTCCCAGCATCGAGAACCGGCCTTTGATGATTTCGCCCATTGCCTCATTTTCTGTTTCCAACTCTTCTCGACGCTGGCAGTTGATAAGTGCCATCCCAATCAGTTCGGTAACCACCGAAAAGAGTTTCAAATCCTTGTCGTTAAATGGCCTCTGGTCGGGAGACCGCGAAAGTTGCAACGCCCCTAGGGGTTTTCCATAGGCGATGAGCGGAGAGGCTAGTGCCGAATGAATACGCAGACTCATTACACTTCCGCTCTCCGCCGAAAGACCTTCTGCGGCGGCATCCCGAAAAAGAAGGGTCTCCCGTTTATCGAGTGCTCGTTGAATGATGGTTTTCGATACCGGAAGCACCGATTGGCCTGGGGAACTGGTGCCGGCGACAAGTTCGAATTCACTCGTGTTGGGTTCAACTAAAAACGCTGCTCCACCGCTGGCTGAAAAGGCTTTGACAAGGTCTTCGATGACCTGTCTGAGGAGTGGACGCGGGTGCGAATTCTTTACCAAGCAATCGATGGTCCGATAAAGGGTGGCCAAGTCTCGGTCCGATCGGATGGGTCTGCCTCGCTTGCTGAATTCGTCACGCAAATGGGGAACTTGTTGGTCGCCGACAACTTCGATGACGGTCGCATCAATGTCTTTCGGCTCTCGTGTCTCTTTAGCTTCTTGGGTGAGCTCGGCCGTCTCGTTTTTTCCGATTTCGATTTTCCAATCGATTGGCCCAGTGCGAAGGACGTCCCCGGATTGAAGCCCCTGAACCTCCACACGAGTCCCATTTACAAACGTGCCGTTCGTGCTCGCTTGATCCAAAATTCGGCAAAATGGAGGCTCCCATCGAATGGTAGCGTGATGGCGGGAGACTCCGGTCGAGTGAACCACGATGTGGTTGCCTTGGTCTCGACCGAGGGTGTTCGACCCAATTACCAGATCGATTTCTCTACCCGACTGGTCTCCGGAGGTTTGCATCAACTTCGGCATATTGGGCGACTCTCCTCAGTCCCTCTCTACCAGTTTCGGATTTTTTCCTTCACCACTTCGCCGACACGATCGATGGCAACACGCTCTTGCTCCATAGTATCCCGGTGCCTGATGGTGACCGCTTGATCCGCCAAGGAATCAAAATCGTAGGTGATACAGAACGGAGTTCCAATTTCGTCTTGCCGACGATATCGCTTCCCGATACTCCCGGTAACATCATAGGTCGACCTGAGACCATCCGAACGTAACGCCTGCTCCAATTTGCGCGAAGGACCGACCAACTCGTCTTTCTTTGATAGTGGCAGAATGGCCACGGAGAGGGGGGAGATGTTCGGGTGGAACTGGAGAACCGAACGTGTTTCCCGTTTGTGTCCATCCCCTTCTTCTTCCATTTCGGAATAGGCAGCGCAAAGGGCCATCAGCACGGATCGATCCACACCGGCAGAGGTTTCAATCACCTTTGGAACATACGTCTCGTTACTGACCGGATCACGATAAGACATATCCTTGCCCGAATGTTCGGCGTGCTGAGAGAGGTCGAAGTCGCCGCGATTGTGAATTCCCTCAATCTCTTGCCAGCCGAACGGATACTTGAAAGTAATATCGACGGCAGCTTTGGCATAGTGGGCCAGCTTGTCTTCAGGGTGGGGCTCCCAGGCCAGAGACTCTTTTTTGATTCCAAGTATGTCGGTGTAGTAACGGAATCTCTCCGCTTTCCAAGTTTCATACCATTGATCGTCCTCGGTGGGGGGGATGAAGAATTGCATCTCCATTTGTTCGAATTCCCTGGATCGGAAGATGAAAGCCTTGGTCACTATTTCGTTCCGGAAAGCCTTTCCGATCTGGGCGATCCCAAAAGGGACGCGTTGACGGGAGGTTTGCTGGATATTCTTGAAATTTACAAAAATCGCCTGCGCGGTTTCGGGACGCAGGTATATGTCGTTGGTCTGACCCTCAAGGGCGCCCAGCTGAGTCTTGAACATAAGGTTGAACTGGCGAGGTTCGGTAAGGGTTCCCGGCTCGGCGGCGTCGGGTCCGATGACACGGCCCCTTTCATCGACCGGAATGGAGGAGAGAGAAACCACATTGAAATCCTCGATCGGGGTCCCCTTAGTGGCCTTCTTGATTTTTTTCTCTACCTCTTCGGGGGCAGTCTCGACGAAGGCGAAAAAGGGGAGGTCCTCTTTTACCGGGTGTTTGTAAACCAACAGGTGATCTTCCCGGTACCGTTTCTTCGATTCCTTGCAATCCACCATCGGATCATGAAACCCCGCGACATGACCGCTGGCCACCCAAATCTCCGGATGCATGAGGATCGACCCATCCATACCAACCACATTCTCTCGGGAATGGACCATGTATTCCCACCAACGATTCTTAATGTTGTTCTTCAGTTCGACTCCTAGGGGCCCATAATCCCAACAAGCGCCGAGACCCCCATAGATTTCGCTGGATTGAAAAATAAACCCCCTCCTCTTAGAGAGGGAAACGATTTGGTCCAAAGTTAAAGTCTGCTCTGTCATCGAATTCCTTGCCTACTGCCCTTTTCGTTGATCGGCTCGTGGATTTTGGAGGAAAACAAGTGAAATTCCTCACGAAAACGGTTCCAATTCGCGGTTGCGTCTCGGATTTCGTGCTCAACTTTAGCAGGGACGCGGGCGGAGTGGTATGCCTGGGCAAAAAAGTAAAAAAAGGGGGTGACAAACCCTCTCGACAGTCATATAATACCTGTACGCAACTATCAAAATGGGTTTAACCCTGAGATCGAAGTTGCCGAGAATAAACAAGAAGGTGGCGCATCTGGACAGTAACTAGGTTATCGAAGTTGCCTTTCTTGACTTAACAAGTTTTTAGTAGTCTTGACAAAGCGATTGAAATCGACCTAGTATTCCTCTAGATGCGGGCGAATAGCTCAGATGGCTAGAGCGCCTGCCTTACAAGCAGGATGTCACAGGTTCGACTCCTGTTTCGCCCACGTCCCACTGCCTCGATGCCGACTTTTTAATTGGCCGAAGGTGAGTGAACGTCAATTTGAAGTTGGTTGTATACGGGGCCGTAGTTCAGCTGGTTAGAATGCCTGACTGTCGATCAGGAGGTCGCGAGTTCGAGTCTCGTCGGCCCCGCCACACCACACCAGTTAACGAGCCGAGTTCGGTTCGCTGGAAATAGAGTTTTGAGAGACCGTAAGAGAGATCAAAATTTGAGGAGGATCGGAAGATGAGAAAGTTAGCAATCTTCTCTGTTTTACTGGCCATCGTGGCCGCACCTGTCTACGCAGTGGATGGAACGCTTGGTTTTGACCTAGTTCCTGGTAACCCGGTTTTCGATGCAGTTGGAGTCGTCGTTGACGCTGATTCCGACATCGATACCGCCGTATCGGTAAACAATGGAGAACAGTTCTCCACCCTCGTTCGTCTGAATGGAACGAACGACCTTTTAGGTGTCACCTTTGATTTCAGTTTCGATAATTCAGTCCTGAATGTCGTCAGCGTCCGCGAGACTCGTATGGACCTCGACTTCAGTGGCGACAAATCGTTCATCGAACTGAACGCGATCGTCGGGTTCTTCCTCGACGAATTCAGCATGGGCGGCGACGCCGCGGTCAATAAGTTCTCGTTCAGTTACAATGACGGCACCGCCGACATCACAACGAGCCCGGGCATCCTCATCGACCTTGATGGCGATGGCACACTCGGATTCGTGGACCTTTCCGATTATATCAATGAGTTCCTCGATGAGTTCGAGAATAACGACGTTCCGTTCTGGACCGAAGTTGCCGCGAAACGCACTGGCTTCAATGAGTCGGTTGAGGTTTTCGATCTCGTTTCCGACATCAACGGCAGTGGAGTCGCGAGCGACAACACTATCGTCCTCCTGCGTCGGCCTGAAACCGCCGCTGCCGGATTCGGGTTCGATGGCGATGCGATTCTCTTGGAAGTTGTCTTCCGGGCCGTGGCAGCCGGTAGTTCCGACCTGACATTTCAGGATGCCAGCGCCATCAATGAGAATTTCACCGACATCAACACCGACATTGAGCCATTCGCTCCGGCAAACGTGCTGACTTCAACCGTCACTGTTAACTAATT
>JAJDBZ010000071.1 GCA_029261095.1 Candidatus Omnitrophota bacterium
AGAAATCCTGGGGAACCAGGAGGGGATAAAGGTCTTCTTAAGGGCTCACTCCGAGGATTTCTTTCTGGTAGAGGGAAACCTGTTTTCGCAGTTTCCGAAAAGTCGGATTTCGTTGGTTCAGAATCCGTGGGAAAGATTCTCTGATAAAAGACTCGTTTTTCGTGATCTTGTCCCGAGACCTCCTTGTTCTCACTTACTAACCCGACCCGATGAACTCGGTAAATCCCCGCTAGAGAGTTTGCTTGTTCATTTGAGTCGGCTCCCGAGCGAGGTAGTTGGTTTTTATCAGGTTCTTTTTCAGCCGGTTCATGAGAGTCATAACTGGCATGACAACGTTGATTTCCTGCGGGATTTGGAAAATCGTTTTAAAACCGATCCGGACCCGTTGTCGGATCAGCGTTACCGGAATCCGCCATCGGCAGACCAGAGACAGGAAGCTATGGAGGTAGAGGGTAAGGCGCACAATGACAAGCCGTTCTTTGCGGCGGCGGTTCGTGTGGGCCTCTTTTCGGACGATTCGAAGTCGCAACACCTACTTGAACTTCTGGATTCGGCCCTGAATGTTTTTCAACAAGGAGGATCGCCCCTTGTTCGGTTGAGTGGTGAAGATTACGGAAGGGTCCTTGGTACCGATCAAGTGCGTGGGATGATTGAGAGTGCGCTGGTCTTTCGGCCGGGATTTCTGGTCAACAGTGAAGAACTGGTGGGCTTTGTTCACGTTCCACCCCCTTCCTTATTCGAGAGAGACGACCTGCCAATGAAACCACTTGAACGTTATCTGCCTCCTGAAGCGCTATTCGAAGGTGGGACTCCTGTTGGAACAATCGAGGTAGCCGAAGATACCAAAACAATGTTCCTTCCTCTCAAGCCGAGGTTTAAGGGCACACACATGATCGGTGATCCTGGTGTGGGGAAAAGCACTTGCATGGCAAATATGATCCTCGATGATATCAAGAAGGGATATGGGGTGGCAGTGCTGGACCCGCATGGGACGCTGGTGAGTGAGTTGTTAAACCATATTCCTGATAAAGAGGAGGAACGAGTCCTTTATTTTTCCTGGAAAGATCGGAACTGGCTCCCTCTTTGGAACCCATTGTGCGTCCCTGACAATGTGGATGCATCCAAAGTTGTCGACGAGATTCTTTCGGCTCTTCAGAGTATCAATAGTGCGTCCTGGGGACATCGTATCGAGCACATTCTGAGGATGACAACCCGCTCTTCGTGTGAAGTTGGCTCAACCTGCTTCCGCGATCTCGTCTACCTCCTCGACTCGAATCCCAAACAAGATAACGCTCTACGGCGAAGAATTCGTCTGGGGGTAAAAGATCCAGATCTTCGGCGCTTTTGGGATGTCGGGTTTAGAGACTACTCCCGGCAGGACTTCAATCCATGCATTCATCTCCTGAGCAAACTCGTACAAACTGGCGAACCTCCCGCAAAAACCTTTTCCATTAAGGAGAATAAAATCGACCTTCATCGTGTCTTTGAAGATAATATGATTCTACTTGTCGATTTTTCAGGAGTCGGGGCCAATAGCATGAAGTTTGTGGCCCCTCTCCTTTTTTCACTTCTTCACATTAGCGCGCTACCACGAATCGAGTTGGACAACGAAGACCTTTCTCCGTTTTTTGTCTATGTGGATGAGGCTTACAAGTTTTCGATGTCCCACGATCTCGAGCACAGTTTGGCCGAGAATAGAAAAGCCCGAGTCTCAATGACTTTTGCCCATCAATCCACCAAACAGTTCACGGCCAAACAGATTGAGGTGCTAGGAGGAACCGGAGTCTCCATCGTTTTTACCTGTAATCCGGACAGTGCCCAGGCGACCTCAAAAGAGTTGTTTGATGAGGTCTCGTCGGACGAGATCAAGAAACTTCCAAAATACGAAGCCTTCGTCAGGGTCACACAGCACGAAATCGGCCACGTCCATACTCAAGATCTAAGTGGAGAGCGTGATCCGGAAAAAGTAAAGAGGATCATCAGCGCATCACACGATAAGTTTTATCAAGAGATTGGAAACTTCGAGAAAAATCGGAGTGCCGTCCGGGAGGTGGCTGTCAATACCGAGTCTCTCATTGATAGAATTCTACCAGCTCCCAGGGAGGCGTTTGAATATGATGTCTTCGAGTAATCAAGGGTCTGCACTCTCAGATTTTATTAACGCCCTTTCCCCCCCAGACGTGAGCCATAGGATTCGAGAAGTCCTTTCTCGATACACACGACCGATCCCGGCATCGCATGATCAAGACGAGTTCAACCGAGCACTATCTGGATTCACAGCCGAGGCCTACCGCCATACCCCACCGATCATTAAGCCTCTCCATGATGACGAGTCGTTAGGAGAAGCGATTCGCCTGCTCGAACGATATTACCAAAACGGGGGATATGAAGGCGCTTACGCAATCTTTCATACAAACCCCACCGCAGGCATAAACAAAGCTCTCACAACCATCGCCAAAGCCACTCTCTCTGAATTCAACAATCGCCACACACAAACCGTACTCCTCAAATTTGCCGGAACATTTCCCAAAAGAAAAGAAATCGTCGAAGAAATCCTCAAAAGATACGGATCTCAATTACCCACCCACCTCCTCAATGTGCCAGTGTGGGTCTTGGCCGAAGATTTTTTTGAATTGACTAACCTCATTCTCCGAATCGAATCCAAAATAAACCCCAAATCACTCATCCCCACTCTCAAGAATCAATCCCACCCCCACAGAGAATCTAATCCTAATCCTGCCGCTTAACGGGTAAACCTAAAGCGGGAGGGGTCCAATGAACCGGACGCTAAGAGTTATCAATTGCTTCAGTGAGCGATTCGTCCAACGAACGGACGTATACGCCCGCCAGGCAGAGGATGGAAAATTCCACCCTGTCCGAAAAACACTTGGCGACGAGGTGATCCACCGCCACCTAATCGGAGAATTGACACTCGGCCTTTACCCGTATTCCAACAGTACCACCAAATGGATCTGCGTCGATATCGACACGCTAGAACCCGAAGCCACCCGAAGAATTCGAGATAAGCTAAATGAGCATCAGATTCCTCACCTTGTTGAGTTCTCAGGAAAAAAAGGATTTCACATTTGGATTTTTGTAGAACCCGCTTGCTCAAATCGGATTGCCCGCACCTTGGGTAAACTCTTCGCTGACGGCAATGAAGTCTTTCCGAAACAAGATACAGTCACGCCTGATGGGATCGGAAACCTCATCAAATCTCCACTCGGAAAACACCGAGTCACGCAAAAGTGGTGTCTCTTCGTCGATGAGGAATTCAATGACTTGGAAAAACCGTACGAGGAATTGGTAAGAGTCCAAACAATTGACGCCACCGAGGTTTTGAAAAAAGAATTTCCAAATACCTGGAAAGAGATAACCGGATACCCGATATCACCATTTCCTACATCTTCCCAAGCGCCATCCCAGCTACTGACCAAAACATTCTCACCGAAAGATTGCATCCAACACCAACTCCTCCAGGGCGTAAAGGAGGGAAAACGAAACGCCACCGCTATCATCCTCGCCACCGAACTCCGCAACCAAGGAGCGAAGCAGATACAGGTCGAAAAAGTCCTCCTCGAAATCTGGAACCCCAAAAACCAACCACCCCTACCATCCGCAGAGATTCGGCAGGTGGTCAACTCCGCCTTCAATACCGGTAAATTCGAATACGGATGCAAACCCGAAGGAAGCCTCCGGCAAACCATCCAGTGCCACGGATACGAAAACTGCACCTACTACACCCTCCTGCGAACACTTAAAACCGGAACTCAAGACAAGCCGGAAATGACCCTCAAAAAACGATCTGAGGGGGCAACCGAGGCAGTTACCGCCTCGGCAAAGCTGTCGACCCACAGAAATACCCAAAACGAAGGATGATAGAACGTGGAAAAGAACAACACAGAAAATGACAAAAAAAATGAACGAGAAGCAGACCATAAAGGGACCCCTCTCGCCATCCTATCAAAATGGAACGGGGCCCGAACAGAAATCTGCGAATGCGGTGGCCTCCTCCAACACACGGGAGGCTGCGAAACCTGTCCGGAGTGCGGGGAATCTTCATGCGGGTAAACAGCAATGGATGTGTGTGGGGCAAGATTATTCTATCAACCAGGTGGTGAACGTGAGTGAAAAAGAGACCTTCCGTGATCGAACCAATCACTCGTATCGACCCCAACGGCATCTATACAGGGGAACAAGCCGAGGCCCTTGTCAAAGGATTTGTCGCGTTGGAGACCCTGCGCAAGGACGGTGCCCTCAAGGGACTCCCCAACGGATATTTTGGCGGCAGTCTCCTGTCGGCCCTGCACCGATATTGTGGTACGATCTGGGCCGAGCGGGCCCCGTGTTCTTCCGGAAAGGAAAACGAACATGGGACGATCTTTGAAAAAGCGGACCACGTTGAAAATCGGAGAATGGGTCCTGGTGGACCACAGCGGGAGTTGGAAGGTGAAAGGGGAGAGGGCTCAATTCTCCCTGCGCTTGGAGAAGACGGGAAAGTGGAAACTTTCCTATCAGACTATGCGCGACTGCGGGAAAAAGCAAAAGCGAGCGAGGTTCCAGGCGGATGACTTGGTCGAAGCTCTGGGGATGGTCGAACGATTCCTGTTTGGAGAGAGATCTGAACAGGGTGGGCTGACTCCTCCGGAAATGCTGGCCCGGTGGGTCGAGACACTCTCGGTGAAGGCCACCACACTCACGGATTATGATCATTACAACCGAGTCTTCCTGAATTGGATTCAGGGAGAGGGAATCCAGAGGTGGAAGGGGCTTCGTTTAGAGCATCTTCAGGCTTACACTAAATCCTTGAGCGAAGAAGGTTTTGCTTGGGATACGGTCAGGTTGTACACTTATCCACTCCGTGCCGCCTCGCGTTGGGCCAGTCTCAATTGGCCAGGCGATTATATCCACTTTGCCGAAGGTTTTCGCCTTCCACGTCGATCGGGGAGGTCCACCTTTCAGCCGCTTCGGATCACGGAAGTGGTGGAGTTCTTAGTCTTTCTCGAGAAGGATCAAGCTGGGAAAGGCCTTCTGGCCGGTGTCGCTCTTCAGTGTCTTTGTGGGTTGCGTGTCACGGAAGTGATGAGACTGGCTTGGGAGCAAGTCGATCTGGAGGCGGGCTTCGTCACGGTGGATGGAGAGGTGAAGAACGAGGCCTCGAGGCGGACCTTGCCGATTCCAGGGCTTGTCGTTCGGATCCTGTCGGAAGTTCCGAGATCGGGGGACCGGGTTTTAGGTCATTTCGCGTCCCGAGATTATTGGTACCGGGCGATCAAATCGGCTCTAAAGCGTTGGAATCCTGACCGGGTGATGCCTCCAAAGGTTTTTCGGAAGACTTTGGCAACGGAGATGCGGATTCGTCGTTGGAATCGGGATCTGTTTGATCTCTATTACGGTCATGCCAAGAATGATGTCTTGAGTGCCCACTATGTGCATGAGACGTCCTCGGACCGGATGCAGCTGTTTCGTGAGGAAGTCGTGGCTCGGGTTGAGGAAGTGCTTGTCGACTGTGTTCCGATGGGGGCTGCTTCTGAGGCCAAAGTGGTTCCGCTGCGAGCTGTGCGGTGAGGTACGTTTCAGCACAGTGTGCTGAAATTCAGCATTCTGGCGACATTTGTAGAAAGGAGGAGTGGAATGCTAAGTCTAGTGAAATCAAGTAGTTTAATGGTCGGGGCGACTGGATTTGAACCAGCGACCACTTGACCCCCAGTCAAGCACGCTACCAGACTGCGCCACGCCCCGATTTGACTGGCAAGTTATCTCATTTCTTTCCTGAAATCAATGGAAACTGAAAAACCCTATCCGGTCACCGTTCCTCCAGACACACAGTCCACAAAACCCACTCTGACACATCTAGTCTTTGCGAAGCCGATTCTGTATAGTTATCATATAAAACATGTTTTTATGACTAAACAAGTTTGAGGAGACCGCCGTGCAGATCGATGCATTCCTGACCAAAATGATCGAAGAAGGTGGAAGCGATGCCCACTTTAAAGTAGGAAGTCCCCCAGGATTCCGAATCTCGGGAAGTATCACGCCGCAGGGGAATGTCCTTCTCAAACCCGAACATACCGAGCAGATCGCCAAGTCCCTACTGGGTGAAGAAAAATGGCAAACCTTTGACGAAACTAATGACCTCGACTGCTCCTATTCCGTCCCAGGTGTCTCACGATTTCGAGTAAACGTCATGCGACAACGCGGGTCCATCTCTTTAGTGCTCCGTCAAATTCCAGAAAAGATTCCAACCTTCGATGAATTGGGTCTCCCAGAAATTTGTAAAACCCTTTCTCTCAAACCACGCGGATTAGTCTTGGTCACAGGTCCGACGGGTTCCGGAAAATCCACAACTCTCGCGGCCATGGTCGACCTCATCAATTCCACGGAACAAGGGCACATCCTCACCATGGAAGATCCCATCGAATTTGTTCATCCAGACAAGAAATGTTTTGTAAACCAACGGGAGATTGGTGCTGACACTCCGGATTTCAATCAGGCTCTCAAGCGAGCCCTCCGACAAGACCCCGATGTCATTCTGGTTGGCGAAATGCGTGATCTCGAAACCATTGGTCTTGCGGTCACCGCCGCGGAGACCGGGCACCTTGTCTTTGGAACGCTTCACACAAGCAGTGCCACCAAAACTGTCGATCGTATTGTCAATGTCTTTCCACCGGATGCACAGGAACAGATCCGGATGCAGCTCTCGGGGACAATCCAGGGAGTCATCTCCCAAACCCTCCTCAAGAAGATTGGTGGAGGACGCTGTGCCGCTCTGGAAATATTGGTCGCCACCGATGCTGTCCGAGCGATGATCCGTGAAGCCAAAACTTCACAAATGGTTACCGCGATGCAAACCGGCGCCAAATATGGAATGAGACTCCTGGAGGATCATCTCAATCAGCTCATAGCTGAAAAGAAAGTGACCTATGACGATGCTCTCGCCAAGGCTAATATCCCACAGATGATTCAAAAAGGAGGCGCCCGCCCCGCGCAGCAATCTTCCGCGGCGGCATAACGATGCATGTCTAATCCGGTTGTCGGGATCGACCTCCGAAATGTGGCCAACTCCCAACGTGGCTATTGTCGGATGATGAATCTGTTTTACGAAGTGGATGAACTTGATTCGGATTTCCAATTCGAGTGGATCACTGAGCCGACTCGCCTCACAGAGACAATCGAGTCCCGCAAACGTTCCCATTTGGTTTCACCTCGGAATCGTTTGCGCCTGCTGCACCGATCTGTCCTGGGGCATCTGCGACCTCTCATTTGGGAAGACACCAAAATCCTCCATTTCCCCACCGCGGATTGTTGGTATGCTCCCACATGCAAGACTGTTGTCACGCTCCACGATCTGGCGCCTCTCCACTATCCGGAATGGTTTTTTGGAGGAGTAAAGGAAGAGAAAAACTATCGCACGCATCTCGATCGTATTTTTGAAGTGGCCGACAGGGTCGTGACTGTCTCGGAATATTCTCGCAACGATCTGACCCAGCACTACCCCGCCTACGAATCCAAAATTCGAATGATCTATCAAGGGGTTGGCCCCGAGTTCTTTCGGGAACCCTGGAACCGTGATCAGAGAACGCTCTTCCGAAGCAACATCGGCGCGCCCGAGGGATATCTCCTCTACTGCGGCGGGATTGATGCTCGGAAGAACCTCGAGTTCTTAATCGAAGTCTTTCGAGAATTGAGCGAGGACCCTTCGTTCAGAAAGAAACTCGTGATCGTCGGCAATGTCGATTCAAGAAAAGGTGGAATGCCCGATCTGCGAGATTTGGCAAAACAAAAAGGTCTGGGTGAAACAATCCTCTTACCTGGCTGGATCTCCGACGACCTCCTCCGGCGCTACTACAACGCCGCTCATCTCTTCCTCTTCCCCTCCAAAATGGAGGGTTTTGGTTACGCTCCACTGGAGGCGATGGCTTCTGCTTGCCCGACTATCTGCTCGAACGCAACCTCCATCCCTGAAACTGTGGGTGACGCGAGCGTGTTGGTTGCCCCTGACGATGTTTCAGCCTGGGTGAATGCCATCCGCCACGCGCTCGGAGACCTAGAGGTAAGGGGAGAGGTCATCACAAGGGGTATCGAATGGGTGAAACGTTACGATTGGAAAAAAACTGCAGAGTCATTCTTGAAGGTATACCATGAAGTGCTTTGACAAACTCACTTCCCGGTAATAAGTCTACCCCCTCCTCGTCACCAAATCACGGTTTCGGAAACCAGGAGGGGGAATTTTCAAAACTCGATCAATTGACACCCTGAAACCCTAAATCGATTCCCAACCACTCCGTGGTGTCTTGGCTCCCCTTGAGTTTTTCCCAAAGGAAGGTAACTGGATTCTCGGAGAGTTCACCCTTGTATTCAGCCTGACCCGATCTCCCGTTCTTGCCTTTGAAATTGGCCATGAGGCCCCACTGTTTGCCCTCGATCTGCTTGAATTCAACAACCAGCGAGTCGATCTGATCCACATTGGATTGGCCCAAGGCTTCCGCTAAATGATCGAATCCCATCCCCAGAAAATCCCAGGTTTCATCGGAAATCTCCTCAGGACGGTAATCGTCCAGAATTCGATCACGGTCCGGGAAGAGCACGATCCGGCTCAGGGCCACATATCCGCTGAAATCGGAGGCCACTTTCCGGCTGGCCGCTGTGGGCTGATAAACCAAATTCAGTGAGTTTGGAGTGACTTCCAACGATCCGATTGTGACCTGCCCCACGACTCGCATCCCCTTTCGAAGAAGAAATCCAGTGACATCCAGATCGAAGTCGAGTTTCATCGACTCCTCATTCGGAGAGAATGCAACCTCGGCGAGATAATCGAATTGGTTCGGGGATCTCATGTTCCAAGTCTCGGACCCGGGTCTCGCAACTTCCAGATACGCATCACCCTCAGTGATTACCAAACGTGTGTCCTCGCCGATCTTCCCTGATTTGTCGCCAAGCACGAACGACAGTGAAGGGTAAGCACCTTCCTTCTCCGCGTTGGTCAAGTAAGCGACATTCGACATCACACGGCCATCACCCAACCAATTCCTAAAAATCTCCAGTGTATAGGCGCCTTCTCCAGCAACGATGTTAAATGACCCCACATCCAATCTCGGGATATCCGCACGGCCTTGTACCATCCGTCTCAGGACCTCATCGGTGTAGCGTTTCTGACGCAACATATCATATCCCTCACTCAACTTGTTGAGTCCTTGCATCGATTCACGGATGAACGATTGGTAGGCGCGCGCGCCTACTCGTTGAGGATCGACCACGGTGTCGCGAAGCGCTTGTTTCTTCACGTTCAGATCATCATAGGCTTCCTTCCAAAAGTTGGCTGGGCAATCCTCATACCATCCCATAGTTGCCATATTCGAGGAGAGGATGACCTCGCTGTTCTTACCCGACATGGAAATCAGAATCTCAGGAAGATCCTCGGTCGGTGGATGAATTCGCTCAACGCTTGTGAGTCCCTTAAGACGAAAGATGCCTTCCGATTCAGTGACCCAATTCGAAGCTTGCGGTTGAGCGGTTTCGCCACGTGTATAGGCGAGCGCCATTTCAGGTTCTGGATTGAGTCTCATTCGCGTAGCGGTCAGTTTGCCTGGAATATGAGTTTTGGTTCCATCCTCGCCGACACGAGTCATCGCAAACAACCCGGAAACGCTTTGGACCCCGCTTTCGCCTAGGACCACGCGGACATGCTCTCCATGGGCGGTGATTTCCTGCGCGGGAATCTTGTCGGACGCCGCAATCTTCAGGGTTGCTCCGCTGTTCAGGTCGATCGAGTTGTCGGCCATTGTGGAATACTTGCCTTCAACGGACACCGCCAAACCGAAAGTCGTCGCAACCTCGGCTGCCTCCAGGGAAAAGGAACTGAAGAGCACAAGAAAAACAGGAATTAGGTACTTCAAAAAGTTGAATCGCACGGTTTTATTATCTCCTAAACGGCCTTTGGATAATCTTAACGTTTCCGAAATTCATAAGGCAACGGGTCCCATTCTCTGATAAAAGCAGTTGTTCACCGGTTATCAACAGGATTTCAATTAGTTCAGATTATTGGATTTACCAAAAAAAACATCAAGAAGATATCAGGTCCGCCGATATTTTCCTATAGACCAACACAAGGAACGAGAATTGATTCTTACACCTTGATTGGTATAGACTTGAAAATCCATCGGCCGACTGATCGGAACCTGTTTTGGATTTTGGGTCGGGGATCAAAAAAGAAAGAGGAGGAATGACCCAATGAAATCGGGTAAATTCTATCGGGCGCTGGGGATGACATTACTGATTGTGACTGTGGCTCTGTCGACTGGTTGTTGTGCACGCCTTCAATCGCCGGTCGTTTTCGACCAATGTTGCAACAACTGGGGTGGAGGATTTTGCGGCAACAACAATTGCTGCGACCCTTGCAACAGCTGCGGCGGGAACACTGGGTATGCCACACCCAATTCGAATTACAATCAAAGTTACTGATACAAAAACCACACACACTAATTCACCAGCCTAAAAAGGGGGAGATCTTAGATCTCCCCCTTTTTTCCGTTTATAATCGCGCGTCATCAGAGCAGTGGCTTCGAGGGATTATTCACAGGTTATCCGCAATCTCCTGCCTGAATATAATGGTTTAAGAAAAATCATCGATTCCAAACACTTCCGTCGTTCACGTGACATGAAGCACTCCACCATCTAGTGGATATGCTGCACCCGTGATGAACGAGGCTTCGTCTGAACAGAGATAAAGAGCCAGGGCCGCCACCTCCTCGGTGGAGCCCATCCGGCCAATCGGTTGCCATTTGGAAAGTTTGTCGAACATCTCTTTTTCTTGGCCTGGGTAGTGCTGTTTTAGGTATCCGTCCACAAAAGGGGTGTGGATGCGCGAGGGGCAGATGCAGTTGCAACGAATCTTTTTGTCGATGAAATCGGTCGCCACCGAGTAGGTCATGGTGAGCATCGCCCCCTTGCTCATCGAGTACGCGAAACGGTCTTTCACCCCAACCAGCGAGGCGATCGAGGCCAGGTTCAGGATAACCCCTCCCCCGCTACCGATCATCCGGGGGATACAGGCTTTCAAGCAGTGATAAGATCCTTTCACATTGACTCGATAAACCCGGTCGAGGTCTTCCTCTGTGGTGTTTAAAACATCCCCCACTGCGGCGACTCCGGCGTTGTTCACCAAGATATCGATCCGCCCTCGTTCCTCGGCGATGGCATCCATGCACCGACCAACCTCGTCGGATTGAGTGATATCGCATCGACGGCTGGACGCTGAGTATCCTTCGGCTCTCAACGATTGGGCGGTCTGTTCCCCTTTCTCTTCTTCGATCTCCAGGATCTCGATGGCTGCTCCTTGGCGGGCGAAGAGGGTGGCGATCGATTGGCCAATCCCCGAACCGGCTCCGGTGATGACCGCGACTTTGTTTTGCAGGTTAAATGGGGGCAATGTTTTTCGATCCTCCGGATTCTTCATGGGGGTGGATGAATTTCATCCTTGACGTCTTCCAGGGGGAGGTCTAAGAATTCTTACCTTGATTGTCAAGGACGCCTAAACATAAAGCACCACCACCTAGCCACTTCCGGATGATGTGGAGAGCGGGAGCGTTGAGTTCCCCCTCCCCGCCTAGCGGGGAGGGGGTGAGGGGGTGGGGTTCCTAATGGAGGAGAATACTCAAATGAAACGGATCAATGACCAAAAAGGATGGCTAATTGTCGGTGTGATAGCGTTGGCCTTTGCCGCGGTGGCGAAAGAGTCGAGTCAGGTTCAACGCTACGGGATGGTGCTCGGAGTCAAAGAAGACAAGATCGACGAATACAAGAAGCTCCATGCGGATGTTTGGCCAGAGGTCCTCAAGATGATTACGGAATGCAACATCCAGAACTACTCCATCTATCTTCGGAAACTCCCGGACGGCAACCACTACCTCTTCTCTTATTTCGAATACACCGGAAGCGATTTCGATGCTGATATGGCGAAGATGGCCGCCGACCCAACGACTCAGAAATGGTGGAGTGTCTGCGAACCGTGCCAGGTCCCTTTCGAGGACCGAGCCGAAGGCGAATGGTGGACCGCGATGGAAGAAGTTTTTCATCACGACTGAGGGTTCCAAATTGACCACCCTAAAAGCAGTCCACACTCAGGATCGACGGTTCCCCCTCAAACCGGGAGAGGGGATCGACGCGGTTCATAGCGATCCCGTCTATTCGTACGCGGTCTCCTCGATCCGTTCCGACCGGGGACATTGTGGAACCGGGTTGGCATTTACTCTGGGCGCGGGTAACGACTTGGTCTGCCGGGCGATCGATCAATTATCCGAACCCCTCATCGGTTGTGAGATCAACGAGCTCATGTCCGAATGGGGTCGGGTCTCTCGAACGTTGGCCGATCACCCCCAACTCCGTTGGGTCGGCCCACACAAAGGGGTGATCCATCTCGCTCTCGCCTCCCTCACCAATGGGGTTTTCGATCTTTGGGCCAAAGACCGAGGTGTCCCCCTTTGGAGACTCCTCCTCGATCTCTCCCCCGAACAGATCGTCTCCCTTCTCGATCTGGGCTATCTCGAAGAGGTTCTGGACGAGGGAGAGGCCCTGGCTCTTCTTCGGGATGAGATGGAGGGACGGGGTGAGCGTGAAGAGGTGCTTTCCGCTGGGTATCCCGGTTATGACACCTCAGTCGGTTGGTTCGATTATCCCGATGAGGCCATCATCGAGAATGCGAAACGGGCGGTCGATCGCGGGTTCTCCGCGATGAAACTGAAAGTCGGATCGAAAGATCCCGAACGTGACATCCATCGCACCCAGTTGATCAGGGAGACTGTCGGCGAGAAGGTCCGCCTGATGGTCGATGCCAACCAACAGTGGACTGTCCCCGAGGCTCTAGAGATTTGTCCAAGGCTTGCCGCCAACGATCTCTTCTGGATCGAAGAACCGACCCACCCCGATGATGTTCTCGGCCACAAGGCGATCGCCGAGGCGGTCGCTCCGGTTTCAATCGCAGCTGGGGAACACATCCCCAACCGAATCGTCTTCAAGAATTTCATGCAAGCGGGAGCAATTCAGGTGGTTCAGGTCGATGCGACCCGTGTGGCGGGAGTCAGCGAGTTTATCGCGGTCAGTCTCTTAGCCCGAAAGTTCGGTCTCAAAGTGATTCCACATGTGGGGGACATGGGCCTGATCCATCGCCATCTCGTCTTCTTTAACCACATCGCATTGGGCCATGAGAAACTGTTCCTGGAAGCGATCCCCCATCTCGATGAACATTTCGTTCATCCCTCCCATTTCCGAGATGGGTCTTACATCACCCCGCAAGAACCTGGGAGCGGGACCGATTTAAAGGAGTCCTGAAATCCCCGTGTATGAGAAGGTCCAATAGAGAAAGAAAGCACGAAGCCCGGCAGCTCGTTTGCCGGGAAGGCAAAACCCGCCGGTTCATGTCGGTTCGCGCAACTTGGAAAATGAGTTTCCGGGCGACAAGGCTCACGGCCCCGGCACCTTCCCCCAATCCCCTTGCAGGATTAGCAGGTCCTTCGCATCCACGACACCATCCCGGTTGATGTCGGTCAATGAATTTCGGTACGCGCTCTGGAACTCATACGCCCCCATATCGAAGGCTCCCTCGCCGTTGATTCCTATCCCTGGAACGTCTTTCGGGCGGGGGTTCCCGTCGAGGTCATCGAACACGTCGACAGTGGTACCCGAATCGATGCACGGGGAACTCATTAGGAGGTGGTAATCGTCGTTCCCAGAATCGACAAAAAGAGGATCTTCGTCGATGTTGCCGTTCCCGGGCCATCCTCCCAGGATGTTCGAATGGTCGGCTATAAGGTTAGAGGTTGTCTCAGCGTCGATTATTTGAACGATCTCGCTTGTGGCGGAGTTTCGGAGAATGGTGTTAACCAATCGAAGGTCATCAGATCCATCGTTGAAAATCCCTGCCGCAGTAGACGAATGATTGCCGACGATCGTACAGTTTATAATGGAAGAATCACGCCAATTGAAAAAACTCAGCCCCCCTCCGGTCTGTTCGCAAAAGTTCCCGGTGATCAGACAGTTCCTGATCCGGTTGTCGCGACGCCAGAGATAAATTCCGCCCCCCGTCCTGACTGCGGTGCAGCTCTTAATGATGGATCGTTCCAACAATCCTCCGTCCATCCAAAGGCCTCCTCCTTTGTCACCGCAACTATTCTCTGAAAATAGACAGTTTTGAATGGCCATACCAGAATGCCTTGTAGCAACACCCCCTCCAAAGACTTCGGCATGATTTCCAATGAACTCACAACTCTCGATCGCCCCAGACGATTCGGCATACATGCCGCCCCCATCATCGGAAGAGTTGTTCAGAAACAGACAATCCTGAACAAGGTTGTCTTTGCCGCCAATATAGATCCCTCCACCATCCTCGCCACAACTATTATCGCTGATTGTACAACCGATCACTGAACATCGGTCTGATAGTTCGAGTCCGCCACCATTGGAAACACCTCCACTGCCAGCACGATTGTCACTCACGAGACTATCCTGAATTGAGAGGAGAGCAGAGGGACCACAATAAATTCCACCCCCAGATCCACCCACATGGTTGTGGGTTATCGTAGAGTGTCTGATAATTGCTTCTGCTCCGGTAAACAAAACTAGGCCGCCTCCATTTGCACGTATGAATGTGTGGTTTCGTATTATTGTACGCTCCATTCGGAGATTTGCATTTTCACACCAGATGCCACCTCCTATTCTAATTCCTGCATTGATGTACCCGCGATTGTCATTGACTTCGCAGTCGCAAATAGAAACCATTGATTTTTGCGTGGTGTATAGCCCCCCCCCATCTTCGGCTTGATTTCTGGTGAATATACATCGAGCGAATGAAACCGTTGAACTCGATATGTGAGCACCACCACCTTCGAGAGCGAATCCCCCCGTGATGACAAAACCATCGAGGGTGGCATCGGTCACATTGGTCGCGGTTAGTGTGGAAGTGTCAAAACCAGTTGCATCAATGATTGTTTCGTTGGCTTCGGTGTCTCGGAGATGAAAATCATCCGGGGCTTCGATCCCAGAGAAGCCTCCCAAAAGGCTCACATGACTTTTTAGTTGGATGGCCTCATTGTACCGACCAGATTTGATCCAGATGGTGTCTCCGCTTTGAGAAACAGTAATACCCGAGGAGATGGAAGTAAAAGCGGTTTCCCAAGATTCGCCACTTGTGCCGTTTCCGTCGAGGGCGACATAGATCGTCGCCGACTGGGTCGGGAGGGCGAGGAGGGCGATTAGAAAGAGAGTGTTTCTAGAGATACGCATGATTCATTAAGTGTAGGATAAAGAGATCGGTTTGTCTCTCTAAATTCTTTGGCACCTGGTTCGAGAATCCCTTCTCGAACCCACTTCCGCACGAATCCCTTCGTGCCGTCGTTCGCCGGAACACTTAGCGCCGTCTTCTAGACGGTCACGCGGGACGGGCCGTCTGGAAGACGGCGCTACGGGGTTCTTTCCGCAGGAAGGGATTCCTGCTGAAGTTGCGCCGAGAAGGGAATCTCGGCTCAGGTGTTTGTGGTAGACCGCGCGATCCTTTTCTAACGGGCCTTCAGGCAAAGGCCCAATAAAGCAGAACCATCACCACCACCAACACACCCGCCAACGCACGCGGGTCTGAGGGACCAATAAACTTTTCCGAAACGATGGCGGCCAAGGGGTTCTTCCAGCAGAGACCTTCGATCTGTTTTGTGGAGGGTCTTGGAGTGACGAGGCTCACACCGACAAAGAGGATGGAACAGAGGCAGAAGAGCCACCAGGCCTGCATCATGAAGGGGATGCCCCATTTCTCGGTGAACACCTTCTCATCCCCAAACAGCGGGAGATCCATCGAGAAGACAATTCCCCCAAGGACAAACCCCAGAAGCAGGGTGGTCAAAGCGGCCTGTTGGGTTCCGCGCGGCCAGAAGACTCCCCACAAA
>JAJDBZ010000701.1 GCA_029261095.1 Candidatus Omnitrophota bacterium
TTCAGGGACCAAATCACTCCGATCAACCCAATGGAATTGGTTTCCAAGGACCCAATCATTCTCGAAATTCACCTTACGGAGGATTTCGTGGGGAGAGTGACGGTATCGAAATCCGGGATAACCTGCGATAGCCGGTACCCCTCCCCTCCGATTCCTCAAGTGGATACAACCAAAACATTGGAGCATTCGCCGAACTTGGAAGTTTGGTCGATCCGGGGATTTATGAAAAATGTCGCGCCATCTACGAATCCGAGTTTCGAGAGCGGACCTCCGGTTATAATCTCGCCAATTGGGCCGCTCTTGTGAGGGCGGAAAACGCGATCGCCAACAAGGGAAACGACCCACCGAATTAATGGAATGAGACCGTCTTCCCCTTTGACCTCTTCTTATTCCGACTGGTAGAGCCGGTCGATCTCTTCCGGTTCCAAGGCGCGGTTGTAAAGAAGCAGGTCGGAGATTCGACCATCGAAGAACGCTCCCGATCCCGCACCGATTTTCAGAGAAGCCTCGTTGGTTAGATCGAAATCGTTTGGATCGAAGGCGGTCGATTGGGCCACCTCGGAACCGTCCACATAGACCCGCAATCGATCCGATCCCTTCACCGCCACGATGTGCTTCCAGCCCGGTGCCAGTTCACGGTCGAGAGTGGCGACCTTTCCCGACTCCAGCGAATGGACATGACCGGAGGGGAGGACACCGCAAAACAGTTGTCCATCGTAAACAGCCATCGACCAGGCTCGTCGGTAATCGATGTCCGGGGTAAAATCGAGGCGCCCCGATAGAGTCCACTTTTGGTTCCCATCGTAACGGTAGACCTGAGCGAGAGGGAGCGTTCCCCCGTAAAGTTTTCCATTGTAAACAGACATCCCCATGACCTCTTCCTCGCCCCCGAGTCTGCCGACATCGGCCCAGTCGCCATCGCTTTCGTATCGATAGACCCTTCCTTCGGGCCAGGTCGCGACATGCATCCCCCCCTCGTAGAAGGCGAACGCGTAAGTCTGTGTGGTCTTTCCGGGAACGCCGCAGTTGGTCCATCGATCCCCTCCCTCATACCGGAAGACACCACCCAATTCACCGCCATCGTATCCCGTGGCATAGAGGCTCCCGTTAAAGGGCGCCAAGGAGCAGACACGCCCCCCTGGATTGCCGCAATAGGCCCACTCTTTTCCCCCCTCGTACCGGTAAAGGCCCAGGTCGGTTAGGTCACCGCTCGGGTTGGGGGAATGAATCAAGGTCCCATAGAGGTCGCCCTCGAATTCGACCAGACCGAAGATATACTCCGCATCGCCAAGCCGACCGCAGTCGGTCCACTCCGTCCCTCCCTCGTATCGATAGACTTTCCCCCCATCAACCATATTCGAGGAGGTCGCCAAGTGAGATCCGACCGCGTCGTATCGGGAGACGGCGGCATAGAGTTTCCCTTCGAAGACACACAACGCGGTCACCGAGTTGCAGTCATACGGGCTTCCACAATAAGTCCATTGATCCTCTCCCTCGTAGCGATAGACACTTCCGGCATGGCCTTCGCCCGGTTCGTAGGTTCCGGCATAGAGGTTCCCCTCGAACACGGTGAGCGCATAAATCATTTCGTTTTCTCCCGGCCGACCCCGATCGATCCAAGAGGGATTCTCTTCCCCGGTGTCGATCCCGAAGAAAAGGTTTCGTGTGTTGGACTGAGAGGTGCAGACACCCGGGGAATGTTGGATGCCGAGGT
The DNA here is from genome assembly GCA_029261095.1 of Candidatus Omnitrophota bacterium. Lineage (GTDB taxonomy): Bacteria > Hinthialibacterota > Hinthialibacteria > OLB16 > OLB16 > JACKFH01. The sequence continues at coordinate 1,715 of JAJDBZ010000701.1, forward strand.
GGAACCCCGATCCAGTGGAGAGGTCGAACTTGCTGACCAAGTCTCCAGGAACATCGTCCAGGACCGACTCGGTTTCGAACCAGCCCGCGATGGTGAATTCGTCTCTGCCTAAATTCGTTTCACCTTCCAGCTTAACCTCCAGATAATCGTCGACCCCATCGAACCGAGCGGCCCCGTTCTCTCTTCCGCGATGATCTTTTTCTCCGAGGTCGATTCCATGTCCAATCGCCTTGAGCCCACTCTCGGAGGAATCCTCCAGGTCGCTGTCGAATTTCCAATGACCAATTAAGCCGGTCGTTGTCCCGTTTTCTTCGGCGAACGCCTCACCGGATGTCCTGAGAATCAATAGGATAAACGCTTTGATGAAGAAGGTTTTGAGTTTGGAATGGTTTCGCACGACTTTTGTTCCTCCGGAATACGTTTCTAAGACGATCAAACCATCGGTCTTTAAGTTTCTAATATGAAACAAGACTTTCAGCCCACAAATTATCTATGGCAGCTTCAGAATGTCAATGCAAAAAAATGAGTCGCCCAAAAGCAATCGCGAACTGGTACAGCATCTAACACGTGTCCGTCGAACGAATCATGCAGTCTCGGTCCGGGCGTATCACTCAGGGGGATAGAAACCCCCGATGTGGTTCCATTCATTGTGTTCACCGTTAAGATCCACATGAGGATAGCCCTATGATTCGATTGCATCCAGGTAGCCCCCTCCGGGGATTCACTCTGATTGAACTCCTGATCGTAATTGCCATTATCCTCATTCTCATTGCGATAGCCTTGCCAAATTTCCTCGAAGCCCAACTCCGTGCAAAAGTGGTACGGGTCCAAGCCGATCAACGCAGCGTCCGTGTCGCACTCGAAAGTTATTACGCAGACCGGAATGATTACCCATACTGGGGAAGCCCCTACACCGTCCACTGGCACTACGTAAGGCTGACCACACCGATCGCGTTTATCACCGAGATCCCACCGGACATCTTCACTCATGATGATATCCGCGATGCCTACAGTTATTTTGATTATCTGGTCGAGCGGGAATGCGTGGTGGATGAAGGAGCCTGCACGAATCTGGGTTCACAAGTCGACATGGGGAGTGGTTCCGCAATCATCATAGGAAGAATTGCCAGTAGCAATGTTTTGGAAAACGTGGTTGGCTTTCCCAATGGAGTTGCAGGTCGGCCCGTCTGGTATATCGGTTCGAACGGACCCGATTACGAGCATGAGGGTCTGTCAGATGGTGGTTTGAGGTACATTTACACCGCCACCAACGGAACCAAGAGCAAGGGCGATATCATTACCATCGGTCCATAGAGATGCCGCTCTTTCAAAATTACACATTGAATACTCACCCTCCGACATCGGCCTGCCTGACAGTCTTTGCCCGGATACTTTAATTCACCACGTTCAAAATCGATTGTCCGAGAAATGCCCGGCGGCAGTTTTCGGCCCCTTTTCGACGGATTTCATAGAGGCCCTCATCAGAATAGAAGGCGGCGTGAGGTGTCATGATTACTCGATCATGAGCAGGGTGCTCCGGGTCTCTCCATGCACGAATCAATGGATGGTTGTCATCCGGAGGCTCTTGTTCGAGGACATCGATTCCAGCTCCGGCGAGTTTCCCCGACCGAATCGCCTCCGGGAGGGCATGATTATCAACCACTTCCCCTCTTGAAGTATTGACCAGGTAGGAGGGTTCCGGCATCGAATCGATCGCGGCGGTATCGATCATGTGGTGGGTCTCCTCAGTGAGCGGGCAATGAAGGCTGACCACATACGATTTTGAGAGCAGCTCTTCCAGGGTCTCGGCCCGAGTCACCCCAAGGGATTTGTCGTATCCCAACGGTTTGTATGGGTCATAATAAACCACTTTCATCCCCAGAGATTTGGCTCGAATCGCAGTGGCGGTCCCTATTCTTCCCAATCCAACTACTCCGAAAAATTGTCCGCGCAAGCGCGCAAGGGGTGACGCTTGCTGGTGGCTCCACAACCCTTCCTGCTTCCTCAGTCGGGAGTTGTACAAATGGATTCCTCTTGTTAAGGAGAGCATCATCCCTATCGCAAAGTCAGCCACTTCCTCCGTGCCATAATCAGGAATATTAGCGACATCGATTCCCCTCTCACGGGCATATCCACAGTCAATGTTATCGCACCCCACTCCACCTCTCGAGATAATCTTGCACTTTTCAAGTCGCCCCAAAGTCCTCTTCGTGAGAGTGATCGCGTGGTATGTGACTAATGCATCTGCATTTTCGACGATCCCAATCAAATCATCTTCTCTCTTAGCATCAGCGGGGACGATGTCCGCGATGTCATCCAAAACACCTTTCTCAATAGAGAAATCGTCATTCAGAAAATCGGTGATTACTACTTTAAACCGTTTGGCCATACTTTTTTCCTTATCGACAACAAGGTCGGGCGCTCGAAGAAATCAGATTGCCTATTCTACGAGCTCCCTTCACGCCCCCCCGATTGGTGGAGCCTCCAATGGATCTTCCCAACATGATAAGAGAGAAGAAGGGAAATTCCATACCACATGAGTCTGGCTTCAACCATCCATTGAGGAGGTTCCAACGATAGAAGGTTGCGGTGTGGACTGCTATGGATGTGGTTCATCCAATGTTCGGATTGCCTCGGTGGGGGGAAAGGATTACATTCGTTTCAACCTGACTTTGAATTCCGCAAGGCTTTGACTGGCTGCAGCTATCGGTCTTCGTCCCAAACGACGCAATTCACTCATGGGTGTCATGTCCCAAAAGCGATGACATATCGTATCCGTTAGATCAGAACCTGGAGGAGATTCAGCAATGCCCCAAAATCGAACCGGAGAAAGAGAAGCGCTTGAAGGAAGCCTGAAGGCGGTCACTCGCATGGAGGGGAAGGGAAAGCCAAAACTTGGCGTCGATGAATTCCTCTCCATCGCCGATCGATTTGGGTTCTCGAAAGAGACGCTTCGCAAGATCCGGGAAGCGGTCCTTGAGGAAGATCCGGGAGAGGGTCCTTTTCTGGTCAACTACTACACTGACCTGAAGGAGTCAAAGGTGGCAAAGTTTGAACGGTTGGCCCGCGAGTTCTTCGGGGTCAAGTATGCGCTCGCAGTCACCTCCGGAACCGCCGCCTTACACTGCGCCTACGTCGCGGCCGGTGTCGGTCCTGGAACTGAGGTGATCTGCCCGGCCATCGGGTTTATGGCGACCGCATCCTCGGTGGTTCTGGCGGGGGGTGTCCCGATCTTTTGTGATGTTGACCACTCGATGGCCATGGATCCGACCAAGATTGAAAATCTCATCACGCCCCGAACAGTCGCCATTGCGCCCACAGGTGTCTTGGGAAATGTCTACGAAATCGATTCGATTATGAAGATCGCCCGTAAGCAAAAACTAAGAGTCATCGAAGATTGTGCCCAATCCTGTGGAACTCGCTTCAAAGGCCGCCTCCTTGGGACACAAGGGGATATCGGATGTTTTAGTGTGTCGGCCTACAAGATCATCGGAGGGGGAGAAGGCGGTTTGATTGTGACCGACAATCGACGCCTCTTCGAAAGAATCCAACAGATGGCTGAATGTGGTGGGCTCTGGCGTCCCGAACGGTTCGCGCCACCCCGCTGGGAGGGTGAACTGTTCTGCGGAACCAACTATCGGATGTCGGAACTTGAAGCCGCAATCAATGTGGTCCAGATCAAGAAACTTCGAGCGACTGTGAAAAGATTCAATAGTGTGCGGTCGAGAATCTTGAAACGTTTGAATACTTACCAGGAGATCCTTCCCCAAAAGATCAACGATCTCGAAGGAGAAATCGGCTACATGCTCCGGTTCTATCCGGAGTCTTTCGAATTGGGCTGGAAACTCGTCAACGCTCTGAATAAGATCGGAATCCCCTGTAGTATGGAGGGCCCCGATGCGCCGCCGAACTGGCATCTTGCTTCTGAGATGTTCCCGGTCACACTCAAACCGGCCGCCACCGATCCGAGTTGTTCCTTCCATTGTCCTCATTATCTGGAGGCGGGAGGGAAAGTCGAGTATCGGAAGGGGGACTGCCCGCTCGCCGAGGATTTATTCAAGCGATCGATCAATCTTCCATTGAACCAGTGGATGACTGCAACCGATTGTCGCAATGTCGCCTCAGGAATCGAACAGGTTCTGTCAACGCATTGTACCCCGGACCCGAATGCCATTCCCTGGATTCCAACCTCCTGAAGAGGCCTGCATAACTCGTTCACTATTAAGGGTTCTGCGACCTACGAAAAGTGGACAACGTTTATCTTTTTCTCAGTTTTCAGGGAGTCGAAGGACTGTTGTCCCTTTTTCTACGGTGACTGATTTCGATCCCAAGAGTTTTGATTCCAAATTGATTTCAGTTGGCGCGGATGCATGGACCGTACAGATTCCATTTCCTTCATCAATGTGAAACTCGACGTTGACCGGCACGCTTGCCTCAAAGAGAAGTTCATCGTTGAACCTTCCCTTCGTCCCTTGCTCGAACGCGGCTGCGATGAAGGCATTCTCTCGACGCATTACACAAGCCGAAACTGCGTCGGTTTCGATATCTTCGTATTCGATCCCGTCCGGTCCGAATACGATCAGATCTTCGCGATCCCCGACATTCACAATGACTCCTTGATACCCATTGCCTGAGATTTCTCGAATGTTTGAGACCGGGCTCGTTCCGATCTTGGCCGGGATTAAAACGATCAAGAAATCCTCGTCCATCTTTTTCTCAGTGTTGATGACCTGTAATGCCGCTCTTGCTCGAAGGGGTTTATCCGGGTAGTCCACATACTCCATGACTGGAATCGGGTAATCTTTGACAACCAACCTAGATTGATTGGGTTGAACCACATGAACCTGAAGTTCCGCTGTGTCTCCGGAAATCTTCGCCGAGGTTGGACCCTCCAGACTCAGCGCATCTTTATCGGGAGGAAAGAGCTGCCAGTAGTAATGATGAGCGTCATCGGCAGAACGCACTTCATCCCGAATGACCGCGTAACCTGGATCGATGAAATAGACCCTCCGAGTGAACCGGTCGAGTTCTCCGCGATAAAGCATACCCAGTTCCGAACTCAGGAAACTGATGGTTTGGCCCAACAATGTCTGAGTCGTTCGGGCGTATTGATTGAAGGCGGCCACTTCATTATCGAAATCTCCCACCTCTTGGCTCTCCGCCTGGTCGTCGATCAGAATCACATTGTGGCCACCGGATTGCGTGAAATAAGACCAGAAATAAGGGTCGAAATAATATTTTCCATGTCCTGCCTCATCAGCCAGGACTTCATCGAAAGCGGCGATCCGGAAACCTCCCATATCGTTGTGGGTGTGGTTGTAATTGGGACCGGCCCGATAAACAAAAACGATTGAGTCTTTGTCCCATCCCGTTCGAAACACGACATTCCCCTTCTTCGGGAAGACCCGACTCACCGGGAGGCTTGCCTCTTCGGGGTTCTTGGATGGGAGTGAGTCATCGCTCCAAAGAAAATCCTGCCAGCCATGGCCGCCCACACTCTCATAGAGCCACTGCATGACCGGGTCGCGCGACTGTTGAGCGAACCACCCCCAGTTGCTCGCATCGCTTCGGTAATCCAACGAATCCCCCATCGCCAAGAGCCCTTTGCCATCGTGAATGCTAATGTACGCCGCATACAGATGACCCTTCGTGTAATTCAGAGATTGGGCCAACCCCGTGACACCGAACATCTGCTGCAGGGCCGCCAGCATCGGTTGCGCGGTGTGCATCGTGAAATCGCCATAAGCGAAACCTTCGCCATAACCGCCATCATCACGCATCGTCCACCGAGCCAATTCGAAACACTTCTCGGCGAAGGTTGAGAAATAGGGTTCGGCATTAGCTGCAAACTCCTCCTCCTCCTCCATGTCCCCATACAAGCCAAGCATCGCGATGAATGCTCCCCCTGCAGCATGGCTGATCCAGTTGCTC
>JAJDBZ010000702.1 GCA_029261095.1 Candidatus Omnitrophota bacterium
CAATGTGGCGGTCGGTGTCAATGAAGCTGACCTTCAGGTCACCAAGACCGTTGAGAACCTGACCAATCCCGGTGCGGGTAGCACTGCAGAGATCGGCGATCAGGTGCGTTTTACCATTGAGGTGGAAAACGTCAGTGCCAATGTGGCCTTGGGAGTGAATATTTCCGATATTCTCTCCGGTCCTATTCAATTTGATTCCGCAGTAATGATTACCGGTGGAACCTGTACCCCAGCTGCAGGTCCTCTTGGCGTTCCGTTGATCATCGATTGTAATCCCGGAAATACGAATTCCATCGGAGCCGGTGTGACGGCCATCATTCAAGTGGAAGGCACGGTCCTAGCCGGGGGTCAGATCGATAACGTGGCCTCTGCCTCTTCCAACGAAACGGCCGATCCCAATACCTCCAATAATACGGCGGTGGCCTCGGTGATCACCACTTTGCCCAGCGTGGATCTCTCGTTGACCAAGACGGCTGATCCCACGGCCGCAGCCATCGGTGAGGTAGTGACCTTTACCATCGTGTTGACCAATCCCGGTCCTAATCCGGTTACCAATGTGGTGATTACTGATCATGTGAGTGGTCCGATCACTCAACCTGTAAATTTCAACTTTCCTGCGCTATGTTCCTCGGTCCCGGCCCCAGCCAATCCCGGTGCGTGGATAGTGACTTGTAATAGTCCTCCAGCTGGTATCCCCGTTGGCAATACCACCATTACCTATGAAGGTACGGTGACTGATTTAGGACAGATCGACAACATCGCCACCATTACCAGCTTGGATGCCATCGATTCCAATCTGTCGAATAACTCGGCGGTGGCCAGCGTCAACGGATTGTCTCAAGAAATCGATTTGGCGGTGACCAAGGAAGTGGACAATCCCAGTGCCAGCATTAGTGATTCCGTGGTCTTCACCATTCGAGTGGTAAATAATGGTGCCAGCCCTGCTAATGCGGTGCGACTCACCGATACGGTCAACGGGCCCTTCACCTATGTAAGCGATAGTGCTGGTTGTAACGTGGATCAAAGTAATCCCGCCGTCACCGTCTTGACCTGTGATTTGGGTACGATTAATCCCGGTGATCCCGAAGTGGTGGTCACCGTGACAGGTGATGTGGCGGATCTTGGTCAGATCGACAATCACGCCTCCGTGGCCGATTTAGGCACCGCTCCTCCCACTATTGATATTGATCTTTCGAATAATAATGCCATCGCAAGCGTGATCGGCAATGCTCAAGAAGCTGATCTTTCCGTCATTAAAGAAGCGGAAAATCTCACCAATCCTGGTGCAGGTACTTCTGGCGCCATCGGTGACACTATTCGCTTTACTTCGACCATCGACAATAACGGGCCGGCCTCCATTCAGATTGGAGATGGCCAGTTTACGGAAGTCGTTTCCGGACCCTTTACGGTAACCACCGTAACGCCTCCGGCCGGTGGAACTTGTAACCCTCCAGTGGTCGTTGGTAACGTAACTACGGTCACTTGTACCAATACGGCAGTATTTAACAGTGGCGGTATGTCACAAATTATCGTCGAGGGTACCATCGACGGTATCAGCGCCATCAGCAACACCGTTGCAATAGGCGGAGCCAACACCTCCGATCCCAATCAGACCAATAACGTGGCTACGGCCGACGTGAATGGTACTCCGGTGGCGGCCGACCTTTCCGTATTTAAGGAAGTGGATATCAGCAATGGTACTAGTATCGGCGACTTGGTTACCTTTACCATTACCGTGACCAATTCCGGTGGTACGGCCACCAACGTAGTGGTGACCGATCAAGTGATCGCTCCGAACGGAGTCTTCACCATCACCGATATCAGTTCAACTTTGGGTGACATTTGTACTCCCGATGCCCCAGGCGACGTGCCCGCCCCAGTCATCTTGAGTTGTGTGATCGGTTCCATGGATGACAACGATACTGAGGTCATCACGGTCATCGGTCGCATCGACGGCTTAGGCCAAATCGAGAATACGGCGGTGGTCACCGACACGGCGGATCCACAGACGGGAACTCCCGCCAGCACCGATCCCAATGTATCCAATAACGTCTCGGTGGCTTCGACGGTGGGTGTGCCCACCTTCGTGGATCTCTCCATCAACAAAGATGTATTGATCAACGGTAATACGCCGGTCAATTTTGAAGCCACGCCGCTAGATACTGTAGATTTCGTGATCAATGTCACCAATAACGGCAGCGATGACGCCCAAGGGGTAGTCATCAGCGATGTGCTGACCGGGCCCTATCAAATCAATAATATTACTATGTCCGACGGTGGTTCTTGCGCACCCAGTAACGGTGCGAGCCCGCCGGTTTTCGTTACCCTGTGTACGCCCGACAACGGCACGCCGGGTGTGATCGGTGCGGGTCAAACCGTCACCATTACCATGACCGGTCAAGTGACGGCCACGGGGCAGGTAGATAATACGGCCTCCGTTTCAAGCAGCATTACGGCCGATCCTATCTTGGCCAATAATACGGCGGTGGCCTCGGTCATCGGCGTGCCCACGCCGGTGGATCTCATGATCACCAAGTCCGTGGACGATCCTCAGGCCACCTCCGGTGAAACCGTGACCTTTACCGTTCGTGTGGAAAACAATGACCCCATCGCCCAAACGGCCTTGGGTGTGATGATCACCGATCTGATGACCGGACCGATCAACGTCACGACCATTACTGTTACTGAAGGCAGTGGAACCTGTCAGCCCACACCTACTTTGCCAGCGGTTGCTCAACCCTTCCTCTCCATCGTGTGTATCCCCGATGACGGTGAGATCCTCACGGGTGAGGCGTTCGAGTTTACCGTTGCAGGTGAAATCACTGACGAAGGTCAGGTCGATAACGTGGCCAGCGTAGACAACGTGTCCGCAGCTTCGCCTGACGGTACCATCACTGAAGATCCGAATACCTCTAATAATACGGCGGTAGCCTCGGTCATCGGTGACCTGCGTGCCGACTTGAGGGTCTTGAAAGATGTGGTTACCGCACTGCCCGTCGCGGTGGGCGATACGGTTACCTACATGATCGAGGTCTTTAACGATGGTCCCAACCTGGCGACGGGTGTGGTAGTGACCGACCTCAATCTCGGACCGTTCACCGCCTTCGCGAATATCAGTGCACCTGCGGTGTGTACGCTGATCGACGACAATAATATGAACTGTACCCTGCCGGATATTCCTTCCATGAGTAGTGTGAGCTTCACCTACGATGTGGTGCCGACACAGCCGGGCTTCTGGTTCAATATTGCCACGGTCAGTTCCACGGTCTTTGATCCCACGTTGGCCAATAATACCATCTCGGCCAACCTGCCTGTGGAAGTCACTGAATTGGCCGATCTTGAGATCGTCAAGACCGCCGATGCCGATGAGGTGAAGGCCGGTGATGATGTTAATTACACCCTCACCGTCACCAATAACGGTCCTCAAGACGCCACCAATATCATTGTGTCCGACTTCACGGCCGGTCCCTTTGATTCCATCATCAATGTGGCCACCGATATGGGGGCTTGTAATGCTCCCGACCAGGGTCTTTTTACCTGTACTCTGGGTTCCTTGGCAGTGGGTCAGGTCATGACCATCACCTACACCATCATTACCGATATGCCCGGCACCTTGAGTGATCTGGCTACGGTGGGCGGTGAAGTGCTGGATCCTGTTCCTGAAAACAATGCCGATGCCTATCAGGTGAAGGTCTTGGCCAGACAGGCCGACCTTGAGATTCACAAACAAGTGGGTCCGAACCCCGTGGCCCAAACCACTGAGGTGACCTATACCTTGACCGTCAAGAATAACGGTCCCGATGTGGCTGAGAATGTCTGGGTGATCGACGAGATCTCGGGCGGCTTTGAATCAGTCGTTGCCAGTGCCGACAATGGCGGTGCCTGCACCGAAACGCCTACCTCTGATACGACCAGTACGGTCAAATGTGAACTGGGTGATCTCGGTGTGGACGAAGAGGTGATCATCACCATTACGGTCACCGCCAACGGTGAGGTGAGATCGGTCTTGAGTAATCTGGCCAGTGTGTCCAGTGATACGGAAGATCCGCTCCTCGCCAATAACACCACTTCGGCCGATACCCTGACCATTGAACCGCCACCTCCACCTCCCGGCGATGTCATCATTGAAGGCGGTGGTGGAGAAGGCGGCAGTTCCTGCAGTCTACACCGCGGCGATCGGGCCTCTAGGACTCTAGGCTTGTTCTGGATGCTAAGC
>JAJDBZ010000703.1 GCA_029261095.1 Candidatus Omnitrophota bacterium
CAATCATCCGACAATGGCCAACAAATTCGTTCATGTCCCTGGAAAGGGTTGGACGAATTGGATGGAAGCCATCGATGAGAAGGAGGAAAAGGGTTCTTATTCTCTGGGGTGGCGAGGCGGCCCAAAGATCACCGACCAGCCTAAGCTGATGACCGTTTCCGATGAGGGAACACGTGCGATGACGATGACCTGGTTTGAGCATACGGGCAGTCTTGTCGGGAATCCGGGGCACCCCTGTATGCACGCGGATCCTTTCTTTGAAGATTTGGATGTGGGTCAGGTTGAAACAATCAAGGGTGAGATAGAGTTCTTGGATGAAATCCCGGATTTGGGGTCTTAGATCCAAGTTTATTTTCTCCGTTTTTTGGAAATTGCCGGTGAATAGAGGTACACTCTTCATGATGCCGACATTTAGTCGGGAAATGGACCTGTGAGAATATCTAGTACCAGATTAAAAGGAGGACACAAGATGAGGTTTACAAATGCAATCCTAACACTTGCGCTGGCGGTTCTTTTGGTGGGGTGTGGCAACTCACCCTCTATCGATGAGAAGAAAGAAGAAATGCAGAAGGCCGTACAGGAAGAAGTAAAAGAAATGGAAAAGGCCGCGAAGGACGTTGCTGAAGATGTTGCCGATACCGCCGAGGAGGTGGTTGATACTGCAAAGGAATCAGCGGATACAGCCGTTGAGACTGTCAAGGAAGTAGCCAGCGATACAGTGGATGCCGCAAAAGAGGCTGGCAGCGATGCTGTCGAGGCGGTCAAAGAAGCGGGAACTGATACTGTAAAGGCTGTCGAGGAAGTGATTAGCGAAGCAACCGAGGAAGAAAGCCCTTAAGACTGCTTGGTCGATCGCCAACCCAGTGTTTCGATGCGATTAGAAGATTCATAAGTGGGGTCGATCTGAGAAGATCGACCCCACATTTATTCCAATCGTTTAGTTTGTAGCTTTGCTCAACTTGACTGCATCTTCCTTGGGTGCATACGGAATGTAATCCGACATCTTGATGTGAACATAAGGACGAAGGTAAGCGTTCTCGTCTTTCTCGGCATAGGCCACCCATAGTTCACGTGCGGTGGCATCGAAGACAACATTTAACAGGTTGCCGCCTTTGGTCGCCACAGTTCTGGAAAGGTCCACCATCGATTCTGCTGTGTAAGGGGAATGAGCCGGTATGTGCTTCCATGCAAGCGGGTCACGCCCCTCACAGTGGTAGACTCCATCTGTGATAATCTTGGGGGCGAGTTCATCGGTCGGATCGCTTTCGCCCCAGATTTCGAGATCGGGAGCATGCGCTTTCATTTTAACAGCCTTTTGCTCATCCCCCGAACCCACCACATAGTGATATTTCTTAATCCTCGGAGCGTCTTTGATCATACCCACCGCAGTATCGAATTCCTTGGCGTTGGTCAGGATGTCCCGGAAGAGCGAGGTGAAATGAACCCCATTGAGATCGAAGGGCCAATCGCTGGCGGGAGTATCGCCGATCTCGGTGAGAGCAATACCCTCATAATTCATTCCCGTGTTAGCGCCCGCACAACCCGCGAAGGTGGGGCAGACATGGGGAATCCCATCATCGGGAATGTAGATCACAACCGCTGGGTGGTCTTGCAGACCGGCGCGAGTTTCATAGTCGAGGTTGCGAATTTGAAGAAGGTGTCCGTTTGAAACTCGGTCCCCCCAAAAAGCAACGCCACTGCAAGCGTAATCGGCTACTACTGGCACCATGTGAGCACGGATAACATCCTGGTGATCAAGACCAGAACCTGCGGCGATCCCGCGCAATTCCTCTTTGAAGTCATCATGAGTATGGGGGGAAACCGAATCCCAAGCAGCATCGAGGACCTCATCGCTGAAGCGTTCGGCATCTCCCATCTTAGACAGCTGAAGGAATCCTCCCAGAATTTTCTGAGTTTCTTCCTTCAGGAGCGATCCCACGGCAAACCCCATTTCATAGGGTGTCCCGGTCACCACGAGCAAAGGTATTTCATCAGCACCCTCACCCACAGTGGTGCGGTACCCTTCGGCCCCAGCCAGCTGCGGAATGAGTAGTAGTGCAACTATCAAAAGAAAATCGAGTGATCTCAGTTTCATGATTCAACCTCTTCATTATTGAGTCGGACAATCGAGGGGCGATTTGCCCCTGACCACTGGAATGATAGGTGATTTCGAGTCAAAGTTGACCCACAATCTCTGGATTCACAATATCTTGACAAGGAAGTTTCACCCAGGCTCGAAATGAAGAAGACCGATTGGGGCGTGGTTGTTGTTTGCATCCTGGTATTCCTCACCCGTCTCCCACTCCTGAGTCTAGGGTATGGGCTCGATTCCGATGCCTGGCGGTTGGCCCTATCCGCACGTTTTATTTCCGATGGCGGGGAATACACACCCTCTCGCCTACCAGGCTTTCCTGTTCATGAATACGTCTCTTCCCTTCTTTGGAGTGGAGGTCCCATCGCGTTGAACATGGCGACTCTGCTTGTTTCGTTGATCGGTCTTTTCGTTTTTGGTCTGATCCTGAAACACCTGGGCATCGACACGCCATGGTTGGGGTTATTGGCACTGGCCTCGACCCCGGTTTTCTTTATCAACAGCGTGAGCACATTGGATTATATGTGGGCGCTGACCTTTATTTTCATCGCAGTCCATTGTTCACTGCGCTCGAAGTGGTGGATGGCGGGGTTGTTTATCGGCATTGCAACAGGTTGCCGACTGACATCTATCTTCATGCTCCTTCCTATCACACTCCTCGCGATCACGACGATTCAGTCACCCGGAAGGTTAAGGACCGTGTTATGGATGTGGGTGACCGCTCTTGCGACCGGAATCCTCTGTTTCATTCCGGTCATCATGAATCAAGGATTCGATTTTCTTCGTGTTTCAATGGGAGATTACCCTGACTTGGCAGGTGTCATTCGGCGCGGGACGACGGGTGTTTGGGGAAGACTTGGGTTACTCGGGATCGCCCTTGGAGTAGGTTGGGGTATTCTCGACAAAGTCAGGGGAAATGGGAAAGTTTTGCCAGCGGCCGCCAAGGCGTTCGTTCGTCCCTCAGTTCTTTGCATCGGTATATACGGTCTCCTTTACCTGGCGATGCCGCATGAGTCGGGTTACCTGATTCCGGCAATTCCATTTTTGATCGTGTTGTTCGGAGTCATCCTTCCGAGGGATGCCTATCGTATCGTTTGTGTCCTCCTCATCCTCTCGCCTTTCTTCTATGTGGACGTGAGGTATAGCCCGATCGAACATCACTACAGGGTTCGTTCGGACCATTTAGACCTTGCACAGAATGTACTTGCGAGGGTTGAACATCTTCCGGAGAGATCGGTGGTGGTTACCGGTGAGCATTGGCGCCCGATACTCCAAACCTTGGCGCTCGATCGGGAGGCGAACTCTCGTGTTTTTGTATCGACCGTCAGTGAAGAGGATCTATCGGAATATCATCAACAGGGGTACTCGATCTACTGTCTTGAAATGATGGAGGGATTCCTCCGTGAAATGCTTCAAACGAGATTCGAGGAATGGGAAATCGAATCCATCCCTTTAAATGTGGATGACATTGAATAAAGCAAAAACTAATCTTTAGTGGAGGCTATTGTTCCATGGGGAGTTACAACCACCCTGTTCCAACTATTACTTTCTTCCTGATTCTAGTCAGCTCCCTTCCCGATCCAGGATGGGGGCAAACAAAACTGAGTTTTGATTCTCCCACGTTTCGGGGGTCGATCCATGACAACCTCTCGAACAAGGAGCGTCAGGGAAGCGGGTTCCATCCATTCATCTGGAAGCCTTATCCCGAATCCAATCTCTACCGTGACGATGCGGTTGGGATGAATTTAGAACACATTTTCAATGGAGCGGCTGCTCAACATGAAATTTCGATGTTCACTCCACGAAGAGATCCCTGTCAGCTGAAAAATCTCGATGAGAATCGATATGAGATCTATTGGCCAAGTGAAGGATCGAAGTGGGGAATGGAAGCTCGGATGGTGTACGATCTTTCGCGATCTGAACAAGTTGATCTCGTGTTCGAATGCACTCCGACTGAGGATCTCTATCCCTTGGGGTTTGCTGCGATGATGTGGGCCTCCTACATGAATCGTGCATTGGATCGGAGAATTCATTTCTGGGGAACCGAAGGATCCCGAACGGGTTGGGTGGCATTTGGAGATGGAGAGGGGGAAGAAATCGAGATAGGGACAGTCTCCCATTCAAAAGTCCCGGATCTTCCATATGAAGAGGGTGCGCAGACCCTCAACCTAATCGAGAACCCGGATAAAAAATTCATCACTCCTTTCTACTACGGTCTCCTCGATGGGGACCACAACCTGGAGACCACCGATGACAAACTGCTTTACCTCGTCCTCTTCGATCAGGCCGACTCGATCCGCTTCGCCATGTGGAATTTTTACAAAGATGAATCCGGCCTCCCGAATACACACAGTCCGGCATGGGACTGGCAGTATGTCATTCAGAATCCGAAGGTAGATCAGAGTTATATGTATCGGGCACGGGTGGTGGTCAAGCCATGGGAAGGCGAGGCTCAGATTTGGGAGGAGTACCGGAGGTGGGGGGAGGAGCTGGGGGTTGAACTGCCGAAGGTCAGAAAGGGCGACCCGCACTAAGGAATGGTCTGAAACCATGCTGGACGAAAAACTAACGCAACAAGCCGGACATCAAAACCTCGGGTGTTTTGAATGCGCTGGCGTATGCCTCGCATTAATGGTGATCCTCTTTCTATTATGTGGAGCGTTCTTTACTCATGTTGAAAGGAGGGTTGCTCAAAATTGCCACGAGATGCTGAAGGGTATTCGCTTCGAACCAGGAATAACCCGAGTCGAGGACATCTTTGAGCAAGACCTTTTTAAGGACAAACAATGGGAGGAACGTTTTGTATTTGGTGATGCGCAGTTTTTTCAATGGGATTACGGGGCGCTCACGGTTTGGCTCATTGGGAACCCGGTTGAGACATTGATCATTAATTCCGAAATGGGCCCGGCAAGATTGAACGATTTCACAACACCAATTGATCCTCCCCATCCCCCGTATCCAGATCCACAGGAATTTCGTGCCATTCTTCAGAAATTGAATCGCATATACCTTGAGAACGATACCCAATTGGGCGTGGGTCCACCTCAGTATATTCTCTATGCCTTTAAAAGACTCGAGGAGGGGAAGCCAACATTCACACGTCCCCCAACAGATTAGACGAAGACTAACATCCGTGTCATTCCGACGGAGGAGGAATCTGATAGGCGCCGAATTAATGTGCCACGATCCACGCCTATGAGTGCGCTCCCCTACAATCACTAGATGGAAACGGTCCAGTGGATCTCTCCCGACAGATTTCTCCCTATCGGTCGAAATGACACTCATTAAACCCTTCGAAGAATCCCAAGTTTCTTTCTCCAATCGGTGGCCACCCTGTAGTATGGTCGAAATAACACTCAGCGAAGGTATTGGGAGAATCCAGTTTCCTCGGTTCGTGGGTAGCTTCTGATGGTCACTTACGCCGTGTATACCATAGATCGAGCTGGGAGCGGTCTTGGAGGACTTTTCGGGGGGAGAGGATCACTTTCTTGTACAGGGAAAGGATTTCCCACTTGGTGAATTGTTGAATCTTCCGGGGAGAGGTTCTGACCGGAGATTGGATGATTTTCAGCTGGCCATGCTTTTTGAGGCGATGGGCAATATCCAATTCCTCGGCGGCGAAAAGATCTTCGTTGAATCCTCCAATCGCCTCAAAAACCTCCCGTTTGGCAAATAGAAATGAACCCGCTGGGAGAGAAAAGAGACGAGCCCCGCAATTCCAAATCCAGAGGGGGAGCCTTCCCTTCCAAGAGACGGGTTCGCTCCACTGGATCCGCGCTCCGCCTCCCACACACCCACTCTGAAATACACCCCAAAGCGCAATCAGCGTATCGGCCGTTACCAGAGTGTCCGCATCAAGGAAGAGGACATATTCTCCTTTAGCATGTGCCGCACCGACATTACGTGTAGCGCCAATGTTTCGCTTGCCCGATGAGACCACTTGAACCCCGTAAGATTTTGCAATCTCTTCGGTTCGGTCCATCGATGCATCGTTCGATACGATGATTTCGTAAGCGGGGATCGAGGACTGCTCTAGCGAGGTGAGGAGCGTTTCCAAAGTCTCCCCGAGATGCACCTCTTCATTATAGGCCGGGATGATGATGGAGAGTTTAAGTGAATCTTTTTGCATCTCTTACTCGATCAAGGTTCAAAATTATAATGGAAATAACTTTGTGATTTAAATCGTATCCCAGATCGGGTCCCTACGCAATGGAGGGCTTTTAGAAATTTCTAAGCAAAAACGTATCCTAGTCTTCGTTGAATGGAATGAGGGGAAAAGCCGGAAGAGTCTCCTCAAATTCGGAAGAAGGGTTGGGTCCGATGTCGCGTTCTCTCTTCAGCGCCAGTATCTTGTTCGTCCTTTACCTACCAATGATTGAAATTCAAGCCGCCACCTGCGGTGAA
>JAJDBZ010000704.1 GCA_029261095.1 Candidatus Omnitrophota bacterium
TAGGAAAATTCGTTCTCGGATTCACTCTCCCGATCCTTCTTTGTTTTGGATGGTTGACCTACATTTGGATCGCCAAAAGTGGGCAGGACCTTTCACTCCTTCCCGTCTTTATCAGGGGTGCGGCCCCTTCGCCCAATCTAGCCATCCTGTTTGGACCTGAAGCTGGGGACTATCTCGAAGAACAAATGAGCAGGACCTGGAACGACCTGTCGGACATTGAAGTGATCGGCCCAGTTTTGCTCGCTGGGGGCATCCTCTCATTCCTATTGGTCCCGCTGTCGAAGAGTTTGCCTTGGATCATACTGACCGCTCCCTACCTGTTGTATGAGATCGCGATGGGTTATGCCTTAGACTCTGGAATATTCTTGATTTTTGTCGCGCCCTCTGTTGCAGTTGGAGTGGGACACCTCTTCAGGTTCTTCATCGATTCGATTGGAAAAGGTTGGGGACTGGTGCCCCTCGTTCCTTTAATCGTCATCGGATTGGGGACAGGGTTCACCCTAAAGGATTTTCAGAAAACCGCAGAGGTGCGGAACCTCCTCCCCTGGCTGCAACCACATAGCGCCACTATGGCTCTATGCCAGTTTGTTCGAGATCATTCCCCGGAGGATTCACTTCTGATCCAGCCTGTGGATTGGGACCCGACGGGCCTCTCTAGCGCACTTTATTCCCAACGAACTCCTCTCTTCAATGATGGCGAGATACTGCTTCAGGAACCTTGGAAACCCCTGTTCACTCACCCGGTGTTCGAACATGTCCGATCGGTTAAGACCGAAGACTTCGATCGTTGGCTGGATGAAGAGCGACCCATTCTTTGTTTTGACTCCGACCCGTTTACTTCATGGGGTTGTTATTGGCCGTTTGTCGACTTGGAAAAATTCGAGACACGTCCCCTTCTCTGGCTCGATCAAAACCAATCGGGGAGCAGTCGTCTAAGTGACGGTGTTTTTCCGCTGGCCCGTATCGACATCGGAGCGGCCACCGCTCAATCCGTATTTTCAATCACGTATCCCGAGGATGCCGGTATGGCTACTGTGGAAATCCCCATTTTTCGACCGATCCTCTACAGGATCGCCAGGAAATCCGATCCGGAGGGTCATCCGCAATGGGCGAAGGACCTTCAACAACAGGTGGCGGAGAATCAGCGTGGGGCGCCGCCTCATGAAAAGTTATCCGGAGTCGGTTTTGATGCCGATCAGGGAAGCCTCGGCGGGATTCTTCCTGCTCTGCCCAAGAAAGAACATGTCCTCTGTCTGACCCTCAACTCTCATGGAGCCGAGTACATTGTCGAATGTCAGGTCAGATCGAGAGATCGGTGGATCACTGTCGGAAGGGATATGGAAAAAATTGTGGTCGATCCGACAATGCAATTTGCCGATCTCTTTTACGAGATTCCCGGGGACTATGTCGAGGGGAACTCCCTGGAAGTCCGGTTCCGCCCGATCTTAGGGACCGAGCGGATGAACGCTTACCGCCTGTCAGTCGGCGCGGTCCGGTCTACATCCGAATAGACTCTCCGGGAGTTTATCCTCGAGAACGTCGACTCCGGCGTCGTTTTCCTCCACGACCCCCCTCATCTAAATAAGAGCTGTCTTCTTTTCTTGGACTCTTCTCTTCCGGGACCACCGGAGGGGCATGCAAGGATTTCTGGTAATACTCGTCCAGTACCATCGCCAATAGCGAAACCTCGTCTTCGCTTTCGCTCAATACCTTTGCGAGCGGTTTCAGGCGATCCATTCGTTCGCGTTCGATACGATTCAGTTTTCGGAGTTTGGATTCCAGAAAACCGGTTAATCGTTCCGAAGCAATCTTTTGAACATCCTCCTCTGTGGGTGGAGTCTTTTGGACCATATCGACTTCGAACCGTTTGGAGATCGTCTTCAACGCAGGCTTCTCGGTTGGGTCCGCCAGGGTGATGGCGATCCCGCTCGCACCTGCTCGTCCGGTTCGTCCTGTCCGGTGGACGTACGACTCTGGATCGTCTGGGATTTCGTAATTGAAGACATGTGACAGATTGCTGATGTCGATTCCCCGCGCCGCGACATCGGTGGCGACCAGGAAGCGGAGTTCGTGACGGCGCAAGCGGTCGAGGACTCGGTCGCGCGCACGCTGGGTCAGATCCGAGGTGATCGGGTCCGCATCATAACCGAAGCGCTTCAGCACCGTGGACATATATTCCACTTTCGCTTTCGTATTGCAAAAAATTATCGCCGACTCTGGATTCTCAAGTTCGATGATTCGAATGAGGGCACGGTCTTTGTCCATCCCCGGCACCTCCATGAAGACATGCTCAATATCGAAAGCGGTTTGGTCGCCATGACTCAGCGATAGGAAACCCGGGTCTTTCAAGAATTGACCCGCGAGCCTTCTGACACTCGCTGGGTAGGTGGCGGAGAACATGAAACTCGTGCGGTTTTTCGGGACATACGAAGCGATCTCGCGCATGTCCGGGTACGATCCCATCGACATCATCCGATCCGCCTCGTCGAAGATGAGGTAACGGATCCGATCGAGTTTGAGAGATCCTCGCAGCAGGTGATCGAGGATACGCCCCGCGGTTCCCACCACGATATGGGCGCCCATCTTGAAAGCATCGAGCTGGTTCTTGTATCCCACCCCGCCATAGACGCTGATAGCGCGAATACCCGAGTCTCGCCCCAGACTCTCGGTCTCCCGCGTGACTTGTTGTGCGAGTTCTCGTGTCGGAACCAGGATCAGAGCCTGGCAGTAGTTCTTCTCGGGATCGAGTTTTTCCAAAAGTGGAAGGGCAAAGGCGCCGGTCTTTCCACTCCCTGTGCGGGATTGGACCATCATATCCCTCTCCGCCAGGAGATAAGGGATGGCATGAGACTGCACGCCGGTCAGGCTATCCCAACCTGCTTCTTTGACTGAATTCTGGAGACCTCGTGGTAAATCGGTGACCTGGATCGCTGGAAGCGAATCGTCGGGCTGTTCGATTTCTTCGATGAGTTCTTCTTGATTATCGATGGTTGCTGTTGGTTTATCTGGATTGGAGCTATCCGATTCAAGCTCGGTGGACATGACACATTTTCCCTTCGTAATAACTCTAAGTGTTTTTATTCTGGACGAAATCTGTTCTTTCGGCTCAGATATTGGAATGAGAAGCGGGGTTATCCCCATAACCCCAATTCAATAGGACTCTAATGGATTTCCACTTGTTTGCACAGATTGGAGAGAATTCCCGAGATTGCTGAAATTCTTCATATTCTGGGGGCCAACGACAACTGCCTATTCGAGTTTTAGATTAAGAGAGCCAGAAACTGTAGGGTTTCCGGCTCTCTTGAAACAGATTTGATCAGGCCTTCAATAGGTTCTCAGCAAAGGATACTCACGCTTGGTCTTCGATGTGTCCTCGGATACCACGAACCAGAGGTCGCCACGACTCTTGGTCCCGTTCGTCGGGCTATATGCACAACCCACTCCAAGATTGAGGTACGTATCGCATCCACGTAACCATTCGCCTCCGTGTCGATCCGGTCCTGAAACGAAATAGGCGGAATAAACAATTCTATTCAAAATCCCATCGCAACTCGACACTGGACTATTGGTTACACCTTCACAATATCTTGAGTCCATACCGACTGGTATGGTTCCATCGCTCCAAGGGTCGACAGTTCCATGCCCATCGATGAACTTAATGGGCGTTGTCAACGGACAATGAACGGCGGGGGCATAAAAATTTCTCTGGAACCCTATATCGTTGGCGTTGGGATTGCCACCAAAAGAGAGGCCCCCACTGCCCAAGATTCCAGGAGCATTTACGGGACATGGGGAACTTGCGAACGGTTCATGATTTCTGGACTCACGTGTCACCGGACCGGGATCGTTAAAATCCGCATAGAGGTAACCATACTGGGTCATAAACGAGAAGATCGCAGTCTCCATCGTTCTCAGGTGCCCATTGGCTCGAACCACTCTCGCTCTTTCTTGGGCCTCCAAGAAATTGGGCAGGGCGATTGCGATCAGGATCAAGATAATGGCGATGACAATCAAGAGTTCAATCAATGTGAACCCCACCTTGAACTTTCTTTTGGAAAAATCTTGTATTTTCATAATGATTCTCTTTCAAGTTAATCTACGATCCGGTTGAGTGAAAGCGTAGACGAAAATTTCCCTGTGTCTTGAATGACGATCGGGTCTTTGCTACTTAAAAGGTCCTCATAAGTGGAAACTCAAGTTTGGCTTTCGAGGTGTCTTCGGAAATGACGAACCAAAGGTCGCCTCGACTCTTGGTCCCATTTGTGGGGCTATATGCACAACCGACGCCAAGATTGAGGTAAGTATCGCATCCACGAAGCCATTCGCCTCCGTGTCGATCTGGTCCTGAAACGAAATAGGCGGAATAAACTATTTCACCTGTAATCCCATTGCAACTCGATAATGGATTTGTGTCCCCACCACTACAATATCTTGAGTCCATGCCGACCGGTACGGTTCCATCGCTCCAAGGATCGACCGTACCACCACCGTCGATAAACTTAATGGGTGTTGTCAACGGACAGTGCACGGACGGAGCATAAAAGTTTCTTTGAAACCCAGCATCATTGCCATTAGGGTTGGATCCATATGTGAGGCCTCCACTGCCCTGAATGATGGGCGCGGATGTCGGACAGGGGATCAAAAAACCTTGTGGCGACTTGTTCCGTGTTTCTCTCGTGACTTGTCCTGGATCGTTATAGTCCGAGTATAGAAATCCGTACTGTGTAATGTGGGAGAAAACCGCAGTCTCCATGGTTCGTAAGTGACCGTTGGCTCGAACCACTCTGGCTCTCTCTTGGGCTTCCAAGAAATTCGGTAAAGCGATGGCAATCAGAATTAATATAATGGCAATAACAATCAAAAGTTCGATCAGGGTAAAGCCCTTACGATTTTCATTCATGGAAAATATTCGAGTTTTCATGAAAAGATCTCCATCTTCTTGAGTATTGTGTTTCAATCAAACCGGCAGAAACATTCATTTCGACCATCCGACCATTAACTGGTCCACCCCAATTAATAGGTTCTGAGAGGAACATATTCGTTCTTAGCAAATTGTGTGTCCTCCGCGACTATGAACCAAAGGTCGCCCCGGCTTTTGGTTCCATTCGTAGGGCTGTACGCGCAACCAACAGCAAGATTGAGGTAGGTATCGCATCCACGCAGCCATTCGCCTGAATGTCGATCCGGCCCTGAAACAAAGTAGGCGGAGTACTTTATTTCTGGATTCACATACCTCGAATCCATACCGACGGGCACTGTCCCATCACTCCAAGGGTCTACGGTCCCACCAGCATCGATGAACTTAATGGGTGTTGTCAACGGACAATGGAGAGACGGGGCATAAAAAGTTCTCTGGAACCCTACCTGGTTGGCGTTGGGGTTGTCACCAAAAGTGATGCCCCCGCTGCCCAGTAATCCAGGTGGGAATACGGGGCAAGGTGTAGTCGCCAGCGGTTCGTGATTTCGAGTCTCACGCGTAATTGGACCTGGATCGTTATAGTCTGCATAAAGATATCCATATTGGGTCATGAACGAGAAAACCGCAGTCTCCATGGTTCTTAGGTGACCGTTGGCGCGAACCACTCTTGCTCTTTCTTGGGCTTCCAAGAAATTGGGTAAGGCAATTGCAATCAGAATTAAGATAATGGCGATGACGATCAAAAGTTCGATTAGGGTAAACCCTCTCCGAAATTTCCTAGAGGGCGATTTCAAATGATTCAGAAGGGACAACATTCCACAGATTCCTCCAATACTCAGAATTCAGAATAATTAACAAAGACAGGTAGTATACCTCACACTTTCTATCGTCAGGAGTCTACCAGAAAACCAGAAAAAAATGATCCTCTTTTTACGTTTAACCTAAAGTTTTTTGGCGGTTTGTTCATCGAACCTTAACAATGACATGACCTGAACCAATGGAATTTTTCAACGTATCCTGTTTAATCCTTTGATTTTTCAACCAAAGCTCCCAGTCTTCGACCCCTTCCCCCTCGCCTTGGAGGAAAGAGGAACTCATCGGAGAGAGATGAACGAAGACCGGGCAGTCCCATCTCTCAAGCGAATGGTCGATGGTGCCCAGCGTGGGAAGGAAGACCGTGTCTCGGTCAAGGACGGTCGCAAGGTAATCCGGCGTATCGCTCAGAAACAGACTCTCCGAAGAGGCCATCGCCTGGATATTGGCGATTGAGTCACCCGCGAGCACCGGCCAAGGTTCCTTTTCGAGAGATGCCGCGAACCGAACGAGGTACGCGAAAACCGAAACAAATACCACAATCAATATCACCCTCGTCGCAATCTTACCGCTAACCCTCATTCCCAACTCTTCCATCCCCCGAAGGGCCAGCAGATAGACCAATGGAATCACCGGAAGGTACAGGCGAATGACCGGTTCCACAAAACACAAGAAGATCATGGTGATCGCGTCGGTGACCGCCACAAAAATGACCCAGAGAAAAAAACGAGGATCTCGTCTCCGATGCTTCCAACCCGACCAGCCGCCAAAAAGAGCAAGAAGGATCAGGATCGGATTACACGAAAGAAGCCTCTGGAGAATCGCGAAATCCCACAGGTGAATGAGACCCCCACGAATGATCTCTCCAACAGGAACGCTCGGGATTTCTCCGAGGGATTCGAAATCGGTTCGAAACAATGTCCATCCCGGATACTCCCCGGACATCATCAGCGGAAGGAAACCGCTCATGTTGAAGAAGGGATCGCCCACAGCCCATAGATTTCGGACCCACCAGGGGAGACAGACTGCCGCAACCGCAACCGCGATCCAGCCAGCCCTCTTCAGAAAAATCACTTTCGAGGGGGCATCCACTGACAAGAACAACAACAACCCGGGAATAAAGAGTAAGGTGTTGCTGCGAGTCATCCAACAGAGTCCCACCAATCCCCCGAGTAGGAGCGGGTGAAATGTTCCCACTCTTGAAAGGATCAGAAAGACTCCCAGTAGCAGACAAATGAAGAAAGGTTCGCTCAACCCCTGGAGACTGGAATCGAGAAGATGAGGGTTGGCAATCCACAAGAAACTCCCGAATAGAGAACTCCGAACCGAGAAAAAGCCGTTCAGCCAAAGAAAAAAAAGCCCGCACGAAAGGACATAAAAAAAACCGCCCATCCCAATGAACACGGAAATGGGTGGGTTTTCGAAAACGAGGAAAGGAAACGAACAAAGCAAGGGGTAAACCGGGAGTCTCCAGAATGTGAGGAACGGGGGTTCCGGGTCGATTGAAAGGAGAATCGGGTAGGTGAAGAGAGATTCGAACCCATTTCCCTCGGCAATCGAACGACCCAATTGAATGTAGTCCCAGCAATCCGAATGAGGAATCGGGATCTTAGGTCCTAACGAATAGAGGAAGACCCACAAAACAGAACTTGTCCCCAACAAGAAGAGCAGAGCATTGAGTTGAAAGCGATCGATCCGTTTCATTTCCTCCATCCCTTTTGACCCGAATGCGCGCGGATGTCAGCAATTCTCTTCTTGCTGAGGAAATAAGGAAACAGGTACATCCCGGCGAGGAATCCGCCGATGTGAGCCCACCATGCGATTCCTCCACCATCCCCAGTCGAGAGGAGAGAGAGGGTCCCGTTGAAGAATTGACTGATGAACCAGAATGAGAGAAACAGGACTGCGGGGATTGGGATGATCGGGATGAAAAAGATGATGGGGATAAAGGTCAGGACAGTCGAGTGTGGGTACATTTTCAAGTATGCACCCAAGACACCCGCGATTGCCCCCGAGGCTCCGATGGTGGGAACCATCGACCCGCCATTCGTCAGGATATGAAGAGACATGGCGCCTAATCCGCAGAGGAGGTAGAAAATTAAGAACCGGATAGGCCCCATCCGGTCTTCCACATTGTCGCCAAAGATGGAGAGCATCCACATGTTGCTGATGATGTGCAGAAAACCTCCATGAAGAAACATGCTGGTGAATAGAGTGACCCATGCCGCTTCCGAGAACTGGCTCGCGACATGAGGACTCAGGAACCGCTTGGGCAACACACCGTATTTGAAATAGACCAGTTCCAAGCGAGCATCGTTCAGCAGTAACGTGCCCACAAAAACAACAACATTGACCAGAATGATCGTCCGGGTCACCACCGGTCGGTGATGAGTCGGTATCGTGTCTCGGAGTGGAATCATGGATTCGGGGAAGGTTATCGGGGAACCCTTCGTTTGTCTTCAACTCACCGGGTTTCAAGGAGTTTCAAAGTCTCCAAGCAAATCGCACAAGTTGTGATCAACCGGTTAAGATCGATCCTCTATAATTGAATTTAAGACCATTATTATAAGTGGCTTACGATATTTATTACGATTTTGAACTTGACAACAAAGGTTTCGCAAATCGTTGACAGGCCATCCCAATTGAATACACAATTCCAACTGGTTCATGGGTGGTGAGGGGCGGTATCAACCCCCATGGAAAATTGAATGTAGTATCTTTTTTTGAATTCTTTTTTTAACTGAAAGCAGAGGTAACGATGTCACCGGCTCTCGTCTCCAACGATATGGCATCCCCGTTTATTGTCTATGTTCCGGGGATCACAGGCACGGGGTCTCTCTCGAATCAGTTTCTCCAAAAAACCCAACAGACTTACAATCTCACACAGCTTCATTTTCCAGGTCATTCGCGGCTAACTCTTGAAGAACTCGCGGATGGATGTGTGAACGCCCTGGCAGAGCAGGGAAGAAGGAAAGCCATTTGGCTGGGAGACTCTTTCGGTTCCGCCATCGCGCTGCTGATCGCATCGCGACACCCCTCGGCCGTTGAGGGATTGGTCCTGGCCTCGGGATTCACCAAGGGACCCAGCTCGTCACGGCTAACGTTGGCGGCTCGAATCTGGGATGCCAGCCCCGAGGCATGGCGCAATGCATTTCTTAGAAAGCGACTCCTCCGTTTGGCACGCAAGCACCCTGGGAGATTGAGCAAATCGAGTATCGAAGATTATCTGATTAATGGCCAAATGGATTTCATCTCCTGGCGGCTCCGTCTACTCGCTTCATTCGACCTTCGCGAAACCATTCCGGGGCTGACTGTTCCCACACTTTATCTTGGTGGTGAGCAGGACTCCATGGTGGATACTCAGGAAGAAGCCCAAATTCTTCGTCAACACCTCTCCGGTGTCCGCACTTTCCTTTTTCCCGGTTGTGGTCATGCGATTCTGACCGAGCGTCCCGAGGAATGTCTCGAACTACTTGCTGGTTTCCTTCCTTTGGCCCGCCGCGCTGCCGCGTAGGTCTATCCGACATCTTGTTTGCCCACCCCAGTTTCATCTGTTTGTTCCCAATTCTTGCTGACTTTAGCCCCATACTGTCAGCTCCCTCGGCTGATCGCGCCAACTCTAAAGAAAAATTTAGGTGAATGATCGTAGGTTAAATCATTTGAGTAAGATAGGAATTGACACATCGGGGTTCTGCACTTAGTATGAAACAATGGGAGGGGTCCGATGAACGAGGGAAATATTTCACTTGAAACCCAAGCTCTGCGCTTTTCGCGATCGCTAGAGTCTTCGTTAAAGGCCTACCAACGGTTGTTGGAACTGGAAAAAGAACAATCCTCCTCGATAGAGGCCGCCGATATCGAGGCGGTAGCCACTAAAATCGAATCCAAAAACTCCCTCCTCGCAGAGTTGAAACAAACCGATAAAGAACTCCACGATCAGCACCTCCTGTGGCAGCAGGTCCGCGACCAAGCCCCCGACCCTCTACGAGAAAGATTGCAAAATCAGGTGAACACCCTTCAAGAAGCAATGACCCAGCTTCTTGATCAGCAGAAATCGAATGAGAAGAGCCTCCAAAAGCATGGTGAAGAGATCAATCGAAGGCTGAAAGAACTTAATCGTGGGAAGGAAGTGCAGAAGGGATATCGGCAACGAGCTGCTGGAGAGGCCTATAGCCAATCGAAGTTCTATGACAAAAATCACTGACTCGAATCCTTCCCCACTCCTCG
>JAJDBZ010000705.1 GCA_029261095.1 Candidatus Omnitrophota bacterium
CTTTCGCATCAGGGCGACCGCATCAGGCGTATCCTGGACCGGACCCAACTTCGCGTTATTCGCCACCAGCTTCGTGAATTTGTCGTTACCCGGACCCACTCCCTCGCTGCAGTTGGCGAGCGGCAAGCCCTTGTGACCGTAGTAGTTGGTCATCGCCCGCATCCCAGGCACCGCCCACTCACTGGGGTTGCTTGACCCGACCATC
This sequence comes from Candidatus Omnitrophota bacterium, assembly GCA_029261095.1. Taxonomy (GTDB): domain Bacteria; phylum Hinthialibacterota; class Hinthialibacteria; order OLB16; family OLB16; genus JACKFH01. The sequence continues at coordinate 206 of JAJDBZ010000705.1, forward strand.
AAGAGGTTGGCATCCCCTTTGTCTGTGGCTAAACAGGCAAGCACCAGGCAGAGGCCATCATCGATGTCGTTCCCCATATCCGTGTCGAAGATGATTGGAACCGGTTTCGCGTGGATCTGTAAGGCGATCATGAGAGTGAACACAGGGAGCAACTTGCGGAATAGGGTCATTTGAAAATCTCCAGAACAGAATGAACCGATTATCTCAGAACTCGACAAAATGAAAAGCGGAGGAGGTTACTGCGCGACAATCGGCATCGGAGTTCCATTGATGACGATGATTCCCATGTCGATTGTCAATGCGCCGACATCGTTGACATCGGGACTGAGATCGATGGCGATGGGCCCGATCCCTTCTTTGAAAAAGACCGTGTTATTGAAAAAATTGAAATCGAATGAGTTTTCATCCAATTCGGCATGAACCACCACATCGAAACTCAACCGGAGGACATCGGTGAAATCACCCAACTCCGTGGTGAAAGTCTGCAGAAATCCAGTCGGTTGAATGGTTCCCGTTACATCGAAAATCAATTCGGAAAGAGTGTCGTTCAGGTTCACCTGGACCGTGGCCGTCGCGCTAGAATTAAGGGTTTCGCCCACTTCCTGATCGTTGGTCCCAAATGCTAGTCCATTCGAGAAAGGGACCGTCTGAGGCGGCAAGGCAAACCCAGGGAAGAAGACGATCTCGCTGCTGTTGGAAAACCCGACATAGAAAAGGTTGCCCATGGCATCGTATTGCCACAAATCGGAAATTCCCTCACGGGTCCCCCCCGGGTCGTCGTAATCGTTCAGAACACGGATCGCCTCGGAGTTGTCGGGGAGCGTTTCGGTCTCGACCTCGACCTCAAACGCGAAATTATCCTCAGTCGGTTGACCCTCTCCCGCGGAGTAGTGCCAACGATTCCCGGCATCGAGCGGAAAATAATCGGAAATATCAAAATTCCGCGCACCGATGTCATAAAGATTTTGCCAGATAGAGGCAAAGAGAAAGACATCGTTGGGATCGACCTCGCCGCTGCGGTCGAGATCCAAGGCCGGAGAAGCTCCTTGTGAATAAGCGATCGGGCAAAAGGCTATGAGTGGAAGCAGGAGAATCCCAAACGCCAGAGTTCTTAGCCGCCTCGATGAAATATGGATTCGATTCGTTTCAGTCATCGATCACCCTTAGGGTCCGAACTTGGCCACGAAGATGGATGGATTTGGGAAACTGTTAATGCCTTCCGCATCGAGAATCGTCTCCCCAGGCTCGTCCTCACCGAATGTGGCCATCACACGGAATTGGCCGACGACCACCGAGGTCCCATCCGAATGCACCGCAACACTCGCGGCTTCATCGTTTTCCATGCCTCCCATTCTTTTGGCCCAGAGAAGTCCGCCGCTCGATTCGTATTTGGCCACAAACGCGTCTCTCATCCCCTCGGAAACCAAGGAGGTTTCGTTCGGCTCGCCGGTCCCGAAAGTGCAGGTCTCTTCGTAGTAACCGACCACCACCGCGCCACCCTCCGGAGTCGCGGCTACCCGCGAGGGACGATTCAGCCCAAATCCTCCCGCCCGTCTGGCCCAAACTAAATTTCCCTGCAAGTCGTATTTGGCGACAAAGATATCGGTGTCCTCAGTCGATGTGAGCAATCGCTCCGTGGGAGTCCCCGCTCCGAATGTGGCCACGTCCTCGAAACGACCGCAAAACACGAGGCCACCGTCGTTTGGCAGCACCGCGATTCCGAGTCCCTCGTCATCCTCCATTCCACCGTCGCTTCTTGCCCACGCGAGGGTTCCATCGGAATTGAAGAGAGCGATGAAGGCATCATCCGAGTCGGAGCCGGTACCGGTCTGGATGGGAGTCAAAGTAGTTTCGTTGGGTTCGCCCGCGCCTAATATCAGGGGATCGTCGAAAACACCTGTAACCGCCACTCTCCCATCCGGGAGCAGGGCCGCGTCAAACAAGTCGGAGAAGAGACTGATATCGATGACAACACCCCAAGCCGGTGTCCCATCCGGGTTGTATTTGACCAGGAAAGGTTTTCTGCCGGACGATGCTTCCAGAGTTATGGCCGAGTCTCCTTCTCCGAAAACCACCGTGTCCTCCATCAACCCCATCTGGATATGCGTCCCATCTGGAAGAACATCCGCAACAGAGGCCTCCTGATATCCGCCACCTCCCGCACTCTGGAGGTCTTCCAGATCCCCGTTTGCAGACGCGCGAAGCAAAAAGGTGTCCCCGCTTCCTCCCGAGGTGATCATCAATTGAGGGGTCCCAGATTTCCAGAAGGTTACGGTGTTGGTGTAGCGTCCCGTGGCATAGATTGAGTTGTTTGATTCTCTGACAGCGATCCCATCCGAAGCGACCTCGCCGCCTGAGGGAGTTCTGACCCAAACAAAATCTCCTGCCGGAGCGTAACGAGCGACGAAGCCGTTGGAACTCTCACCTGTGAGAGTAGTTTCGGTTGCTTCGCCTTCGCCGAAAATAATCCCTTCACTCCAATGCCCTGTGAGAAAGACCTCGCCGCCTGAACCGAGGTCGACATCGTTGGCGCCATCGATCCTCTGACTAAAGGCCCGCTTCGCCCATAGCAGATTACCCGATCCCGCCGACACCGGTTGACCGAATCCCTCAAGGAGCTCATCGAGATCCAATGAATTTGCAACACCGTCGCCATTAAAGTCGCCATTTATCGGAGGAGACTGAGCCCAAGTGGGGACACATACGCAAAATAAAAGCATTACGGAAAAGGCGAGGCGAATCATGTCCAATAACATGACCCAATCTGGACGAGAATTCAAGTACAAGATGTCGGACTCGGTGGCGAAGTATGACTCTCTCTTGTATTAAAACTCACCCCCCGTGTGTGCGTTCTTATTGCGAGTTCTGAGCGGTTAGAGAAACCGCTCGATACCTTTCAGTTGATCGCAATAGGCAACCGGTTCAATAGATCCTCGCTGTGAAAAGGTTTGGGAAGGATTTCGGTCCGAGAATCGTTTTTGACACACTCTTCTATGACATCACCGAAATAGCTGGTCGCAAAGATGACAGGTAAGTCTGTGCGCGTTCTCCGGATCGCCTCATAAACCGCCTTTAC
>JAJDBZ010000706.1 GCA_029261095.1 Candidatus Omnitrophota bacterium
CGTCCAGGGGTTTGCCACCCCCGAACCGCCCCAAAAAACATGCTCGATTAAGCGGACACTCGTTGGACCGATTGAAAATTGAGCGAGTGCCGTTAGGATTTCCCCAAATTGGGGTGGGAAACTTCACAAAGATGACTCTGAAAAAAACATCAAAGAAGAGATTCAGCATCGTCGATGTCGCCCGTGAGGCAGGTGTCTCCCCCGCAACCGTCTCTCGTGTCATCCACGACAAACCAGTTGTCGAGGCTAAGGTACGTGACCGGGTCAAGAAGGTCTTGGAGGACTTGAATTACCGACCCCATCTCGCGGCACGTAATCTCTCAAAAGGACGGACCGGGTATATCGCTGTGGCGACTCCGCGAGGAAGTCAACATCTCTTTTCAAATCCATACATTACCCGTCTGCTTGAAGGGGTCGGAAAAGTCCTCGATGAGACTTCGCTTCAATTGATTCTGACGACTACTCCCATGCAATTTCAAAATCTGGTCGATGCTCATACAGTCGATGGCATCATGCTGGTAGGAATAGAGATGAACGACAGTCACATCGAGGATCTGGAGAACACCGATATTCCAGTGGTTCTGATCGGGGGTTATAAACAGGAGACGCGTTTCTCGGTATATATCCCAGACTATTCGGGGTCAGTTCGGATGAGTCTGGAACATCTGTCCGAGCTCGGCCATACGCGCGTGGGTTTTATCTGCGGCCCACCGAACCGTTACAAATGGCGTCTCAACCAGACGACGTTCGAAGAGACAGCAAAGGGATTGGGAATCGAGGAAGTCGGAAGTATTGTGGCTCCGGATTATGAGGAGGAAACAGCCTTCAATTGCCTGTCCAGGATGATCGAACAAGGAATCAAGTTACCAACGGCGTTCGTGTCCACCTCGGACATTCTTGCAATCGGTCTGATGAAAGCCGCTCAAGAACACGGGCTCTCAGTTCCAGAAGACATTTCAGTGGTGAGTTATGGTGACATCCCAGGAGCCGCAACCGCACAACCGCCGCTCACTACGGTCGGGGCCGATTTTATTGAGGTCGGCTCAGTGGCGACAAGGACACTTATCGATGCCATCGATGGGAGTTTGGAAGAACCGATTCATTCAACTATCCAACTCGACTTAGTCATCCGAAGGAGCACCGGTCCCCCAAGAGATTAGATCCCATCCCAATCATCCTCCAAGACCCCTCAACCTAGTATTTCCTTCCGGCGCTTTCTTTGGGGTAGACCGCTTCAATGGTTTTTTGTTCATACCACTTTGGTTCACCTTCATATTCTTGGGCAGTGTATTCGAGGTCATCCATATAAACTTCCACCGAATTCCCCCCGCTTCTGTAATTGGCAAACCCAAATCGGTCGAACTTCGCCCCCTGTTCACGGTGTTGGACATTCAAATCAAACGAAAAAATTTCTCCGTCGAGAGTCATAACTACACGTCCTAAGCCATCGTTAGCTTCTGGATCATACCGAAAGCTGAACCGGTGACGGTCTTTGTTTGGATAGAAAACGGGACCTCTGTCCTCGGCACGGTCTCCCTTGCTTGTGGTCAGACCCGGCCGGAAGTAATAACCAACGGCGCTTGAGTCGGCAAAATGGATCCCCATGCAGTTTTCAATCCTCTTGCTGTTCCCACGCGCGATCGTCTGGGTTTGATCCGCGCTATTGAAATATCCAAAATAGGTGGCGGCATCCGACATCCCATTGAGGAAGTAAACACTCCCGGAGAACGAGATGGGATCATCGAGTGTGAGTTCTCCGATGTCCGCGCCATAGTATGAGAAGTTCGGGTCTTCCGGTTCGGTTCGCCAAAACAGTCCGCCGATTTCGCCGGGAGATTCACCAGCCCAATTCGTCTGGCAATAGCCATAATCGCTCATCGACTGGAAGCTCTCCTCAGTGTATCGAACCCGGTTGTTCTTACCCTCCCATTTCGGATCCCGGGTCGTTTCGATCTTCTCCCCATTCACGATCAAATCGTTGAGATAGATTTCCATCCATTCTCCGTAGCGGTGAATATTAAAAAGGCCGAAGTGGGTCATTTCAGTAGGAGCGTCGCGAAGCCGATCCTCATTCCAAAAAACATAGGGGGTTTCATCGTCCACTTGGAGGATTATTCGACCGTGGCTGTTTTGCGGATCGGGACGCTTCCACCACCGATGTTGTCCGTGGCGATGGAAGTATTCCACCAGCCCCTGATCTCTTAATACAAGAAGTCTTTCGTGAAGGGATTCGGCGTTTAGACTGGGATCGACTTTCTTGGCCCGCTCCAAAATGAATTCCTCTCCTTGAAGTTCATAGTCACGTCCATTGCCGGTTTGGTCGGTGATGAGTTCTTCCAGGAGTTTGTCATCCCAAACAGGATTGACTTTGATGTCGGGTTCGTAGGTAAAACTCCAAGTGTGAACCGCCCCATCCGCGGGTAGTAAGATGGCGGTTTCAGCCCCCATCGCCTTCCAATCGCCCGACATCCAATCGAACATGATTTGACCGACCATGTCTTCTTCCCAAATGCGAAACCCCATCGAGGACCAGACCCGCCAGGTGTGATACTCCGGATTGAAGAAGCCGATATATGCGACTCCACGCAATCCGATATGTTTAACCGACAGTTTCCCTGAGGCAGAGAAAGAGTCTTCGAAGGAGAGAGGCTTGCCGATCGGCATTGCATAGTAGGCCTGATGCAACGAATTCTGTACACGGCCTCCGATCTCGCCCCCGCCCGATTTGGTGAAGTCGGTATGACTCCAACCGAAATCCTGGATGACCTCGAGGCAATCGACACACTCCATCCGGTTTTGATACCCTTCCCACCCTGGATCTTCGGTAAAATTCTCCTCGATCTGGATGAGCCCCCCTGCGAGCGAAGGACCCACCAGAACGAGAAAGAGAAGAAGAAGTGGATGGAAAACAGCCCAACCACTTGTGGCTTTTTTTCTGTAGTTCGTTAAAACGTGGACCATGTATTCCACCTGTCCCAATCTGGTTTTAGTTTGATTCATCTTATGTAAGCGTAGTTTTGAAATTAGTTCGTCAGTCCAGCCTTAATTATAGGATCGATCGAAAGGCGCTTTGTAATCTCTTCAAACTTCAGCGGTCCGGCTGCCGAAAGCGGGATCCCGTTGCGCGACCGTTCCTCCCACTGCTCCCCTTCTCTCCGTCCGGGATATCGAGCCGGGTTGGATGTATCGATAGGAGGAGAGGACTCGATATAGGCAATGTACTCCTCCATCCTTTTGGAGAAGTCCCCCTCGGGACAGACGACGGAGGGATCGATCGCCATCATAAAAATACTGCTGTCCGCGGATTTATCGGGTTCGTTCACGATGCTCGGAATACCGGTTGAAAACTGATTCCCGGAAAGAATCCCAGCGAGAATCTCAAAGACCATCGCGAAGCCCACACCCTTATGGTTTCCGATGGGCATGAGCTGGCCGAACCATGCGGTATCCGGGTCGGTGGTTGGATTCCCTTCTAAATCCATCGCGGCCCCCTCGGGAAGAGGGATCTTCCGCAGCCGATGCGATTTAACCTGGGCCCGAGTCATGGAAGCCATCTGACAATCGAAATAGAAAGGGAACGATCCCTCCACAGGAGCCACGAAAGCGAACGGGGAACTGCCGATCTTGGGAATCTTCCCCCCCCAAGGGGATAGACAGGGGAAGGTTTGTTGAGAAACCAATCCAATCAGCCCCTGGTCGGCGGCCATCTTCCCATAGACCCCGCATGCGCCGATGTGATTGGTTCTTCGAACCGAGGCAAAATAGATCCCGAGTTCCTTTGCAATTCGAATGGCCTTTTCCATGATGGTTCGAGCGCCGGCCAGTCCATACCCCGATTGCATATCCCAAACTTCGACCGGCCCCTTGCCGCTCAGTTTCACCGGTTCACGATCAGCCTTTAGACCTCCGGCCTCAAGATGATTAACGTACATCTCTAACGACTCGATCCCATGCGTTTCAATTCCCATCAGGGATGCATCCAGCATGGATCGAATGGCTAATGCGGCGGTCCTGCTCGGGACTCCCAATTTTTGGAGTGCGGATTGTGCGAAATCTTCAAACTGGACAGGATTCACGCGGGTCATCCGAATTTCGCTGGCGGTCGAGTTACTCAATTTTTCATCCTCGGTTCATACGCCAACAGCGACTTCTTCTTTTGAAGCTCCGGCTGCTCTCTTGGAAAGTTGTGGATCGTCATACTGGACAATCATCACCTTGTTTCGTTCGTTCTGATCCATGACCGCCATTCCCTCCTCCAAGTCTTCCAGTCGGAAAACGTGAGTGATGATTTCTTCTGTCTTGACTAACCCCGTTTCCTGAAGCCGGATGGCGTTTTGCATCGCAATGGGAGTGACGCTAAAAGATGCATCCATTCTGATTTCGTTAAAATGTGTCGGTCCTCCCTCGAGACTGAATTTCTCCGGGGTCGTAATTCCGAACAAATTGACACGAGTCCCGCGGCGGGTCAGGTTGAACATCATGTCGACTGCGGCAAGTGGGCCTGCTGCTTCCACAATGAGATCCGGTCCATCTGGAAGGATGTCATAAACGGCCTCTCTGACATCCTGAGTCTTAGTGGGGTTGATCGCGTGGGTGGCGCCGAGGCGGAGCGCATTCTTCAGAGCATAGTCTGATGTATCTATCGCGATTAACCTTCCCGCACCCGCAGCATGCGCCACCATCATGCAGAGCATCCCGATTCCGCCTGTACCAATGATGATGACCGACTCGCCGACACGCATGTTGGAATATTCGATGACTCCCTTCCAGGAACCCGCCAAGGGTTCGGTTTCGGCGGCCGCTTTCCAGGAGAGACCCTTCGGTTTGAGGAACACATTGTTCTGTTCGGTGACCATGTATTCTTCATAGCCTCCAGGCAAAAATCGATTACCGCCATCTCCACCTGTCGAGAACGTAGTTTCACAGTAGTGAAAGAGGTTCATCCGGCATTTCGGACATACCCCACAGTAGCCTCTGGGTGAAAGAATGACTTCATCTCCCGGCTTGAAATGTTTAACCGCCGAACCTACCTCTTCCACCACACCCGCTGGCTCATGACCGAGGATACGAGGGAATTCAACCTTCCTCTTCCCGCGCACCGCTTTGTGATCGGTGGCACAGATCCCACAGGCCTTAACATCGACCACCACCTGAGTGGGTTCTGGCTTAGGTTTGGGAATATCCTCAAAGACGATTCTGTTCACATCGGTAAGAATGGCAGCCAACATTTAAGGTGCACCTCAATTCCAGGTTAAACGCTGATAGTCCTTCACCTTGGGCGATCAAAAACCCCAGGCGATCGTTGTTCCGAGAAGATTTCTCGAGGAGTATTGCACAATAAAAACCCATATGCAAACGTTTTCATGAATTTGCCGTTTCTCCAGCAGAAGTCCAAGTGATGGACATTTCAGCCCATATCACCCGGGACAGAAAATATCTAGATTCGGTCGATGTTCCCATTTTCGTTCCCCTTCAATGAGGGTTTAGGAGAGAGCGGGGCTAGCCAGACTTATTGCAAACGTTTACATTTGCGGAGTTCACCCAGGTTTTGAGTTTGGTCGCCGCATGATTGCTCTTGATCGTGTCATTCTTCTCTAGTGCCTTCGCATGAAGAGTGTCGACCAGTCTGGATAGGAGGAGACCCATGTCTCAAATCAAAGACTTCTTCGATGAAAACGGCTATTACCACGCAAGAGGTGTCTTTTCTCCAGATGAAAT
>JAJDBZ010000707.1 GCA_029261095.1 Candidatus Omnitrophota bacterium
GTCGGAGTTGTCGCCATCCGGGGCGACAAGGTAAGTCGCGCTCCAGGAAGGGAGGGTGAATAAGGCGAAGAGGAGGGCGACTCGGAGACTGGCCATTTCTACACAAGTGTAATTATGCGAATGAGGCTTGTCAATAAATATTTTTGGATTCTTCCCATCAGGGGTCGAGACTGGTCTTCACTTCCACTAAACTTCTCGTCCGTCGAAGGTGTCGCAAGTCGGCTTCCGATAGGCGAAAGAATTCGGCCGTTAATCGATGACACCCAGGGACGTTACGATGACACCAACAAAAGTTATTTTGTAATCCATGGTTTAGGATTTCTATCCGTGGGTTTAACAATCTTGGGAGGGTGTATATGCAATACCGTCAACTTGGAAAAACCGACCTGAATGTCTCACGCATCTGTTTCGGATGCTGGCAGCTATCACCCCGTTTTTGGGGGGAGGTTCCATTGGAGCCTTGGCACGCCGCGCTGAAGAAATCGATTGATCTGGGTGTGAATTTCATCGACACCGCCGATGCCTATGGCGATGGATACGCCGAAGAATGCCTGGGCGATTATCTGAAAAAGGAAGGGATTCGAGATGAGTTCCTGATCGCCACCAAATTCTATTGGAACTTTCAAGGTAAGGAACGTCACCCCGACACACGCCACGAATACATCCTTCGAGAATGCGAGGATTCTCTTCGAAGACTCAAGACGGATGTGATCGACCTCTATCAGATCCATGCCTTCGATCCCCTCACACGCCCGGAAGAGGTGGCCGCGGCTTTCGGCCAACTCAAAAAGGAGGGGAAGGTCCGTTGGTTCGGGGTCAGCAACCTCAACTCGGATCAGATGAGAATGTATCTCCAGTACTACGATATCGAGTGTCTGCAACCGCAGTACAGTCTGTTGACCCGATCGATCGAGGAGCGCGAACTCCCTCTTTGTCTCGAAAAAAGGATCGGGGCCATCGCCTTTTCTCCGCTCTTCCGAGGACTGCTCACTGGAAAATATGAGAAAGATCACAAGTTTGAAGACACCCGAAAAGATGCGCCCCTTTTTAATGGGAAGGCATTCCATCGAATTCTGGATGCGCTGAGCGAGGTGAAGACTATTGCGGACGAACTCGGGCTCACCGTTGCCCAACTCGCGATCCGTTGGGTCCTCACTCACCCGGCGATGACCTCGGCGATCGTGGGGATTAAAACCGAGGAACATCTCGCCACCATCTGTCCGGCCGCCGATGAGGAGCTGCCGATCGAGGTTTGGAACAAAGTCGCTACAATCATGGCGACCGCCAAGAAAGAAGCGGAGGCGATGTGACATCATGATGCAGGTGACAGTGGAGAAACGAATCGAGGCCCCGAAGGATAAAGTGTTCGAGGTGTTCACCGATCTTCGTCATTGCGACCAACACATTCCCGGGATCATCAAGGCGGAAGTTCTGACCGAGGGTGAGATCGGAGTCGGCACAAGGTGGAAAGAGACACGCGAGATGATGGGGAAGGAACACACCGAGGAGATGGAGATCTCGGAGTTCGTTCCCAACGAGATGTACCGAGTCACCGCCGGAGGTTGCGGTTGCGCTTATCTCACCGAGTTCCTTTTCAAAGAGGAGAATGGCGGAACTCTGGCGACCATGAGTTTCTCAGGAAAACCGTTGACCCTCTTGGCCAAAATCACCTCCCCATTGATGGGCATCATGATGTCGGGTTCTCTAAAGAAAATGATGGATGAAGATATGGAGGCGTTGAAGAAGGTTTGTGAGGGAGGGAGTTCGTAACGCCGTCTTCCAGACGGCCCGTCCCCGCGTGACGTCTGGAAGACGGCGTTACGGTTGGCCGAGATGACAAATGTCGCTATAATAATGACAAATGATTTTTGAGGAATGAGGAGAAAGCAATGGCCACCGCGCCCATTCCATTTCCGCTAGGCTACAGAGAAGAAAAACCAAAGTTGATGGATCCCACCGCCCTTCACTACCTCAGCCAAAAGGGAGTGAAAAAGAGCGATCTGGCCCGTCTAGCCCGATTCCTGAATCTTTCCTTGAAAGAGATTTCGGAACTTCTCCCTGTCACCTACCGAACCATCCAGCGCCGTCAACCCAACCAGCGATTTGGCCAACCCGTTTCGGAGCAGATTTTGGCGATCAGTCAGGTGTGCGCAAAAGGACTCGATGTGTTCGATGATAAGGAAATGTTCCTTGAATGGCTGAACTCTCCGATACTGGGATTAGGAAGCGTCCCTCCCAAGTCTTTGTTGTCGTCGTTTTTTGGATGCGAATTGGTCATGCGAGAGATGAGAAGGTTGGAACATGGAGTTTATTCTTAGCGTCAATTCGCTCTCAGGCCCAAATGGAAGTCTATCGAATCTCGCGAGCCGCCTATAAAAACGATTTGACCGGAACGGGCGCCAAAATGGATGGGGGTCGATGGAATTCGATCGGCAACCCGGTGGTTTACTCTTCGGAAAATCAATCCTTATCGCTCCTGGAAACACTGGTTCACATTAGCCCACGGACTGTGACATCGGATCTATGGGTCACGACGATCCATGTACCGGAAGACCTAGAACTCGATAGGGTCGACCGCGCTAACCTTCCTGAAGGTTGGAATCGTTATCGAGTCACTCCAGCCTCCCAAGAATTGGGGGACCGCTGGCTGGTGCAGAGTAAAACCTTGGGACTCTTCGTTCCTTCCGTGATTTCACCCATTGATTGTAATGTCCTCCTAAACCCGATTCATCCAGGGATGAGAAGAATTAAGATCGTCGAAGTCCAACCTCTATCCATCGATCCTAGGCTCCTCAGAGGAAATCATCTCGATTGGAATCCATGAAGATCCATGAAAATAACCCAGACCACTACCCCGCCTTCATCGCCCTCAACCAGGATTGGATTCAAGAGTATTTCGAACTGGAGGCGATCGACCTGGAGCTGGCGCGCGACCATTCGTCGATCGTCCGAAACGGCGGCTACATCTTCACCCTTTGCGAGGGAGACGAAGTGGTCGCCGCGTGCGCCCTCTTTAAGGATTCGGATACCGAATATGAACTCGCTCGTATGGCGACCAAGAAGTCGGCGCGCGGAAAAGGATATGGTCGCCAGATCCTGGATCGCGCGCTCGAAAAGGGGAGAGAGATTGGCGCGAAAAAGATCCATCTCGTTTCCAACACCAGTCTCATACCGGCGCTTCATCTTTATGAGGAGGTCGGTTTCAAGACTACGCATATCGGACAGGACCCAAACTACAAGCGCGCGGACATTCGGATGGAGATGGAATTGGGGTGAGGGGGGAGATCAGGATTCTGTTTGAATGACTTCAAGAAATTCCTTTGGCGATAGAATTCTGATTTCAGGGTACTTCGTCAAAGAGAGAAATCGAAGGAGTCCATAAGTACCCTCTTCAGTTCCGCCAGCATCTCGTCACAGTGATAAAGTTGAATCTCCTCTGTGAATGCGAGGATTAAACAATCTTGTGGTTTGCCTCCCCAAAGGAGCCCGGAGATCCAAACATTCGTATCGAAAACGACTCGCCTCATGGACGGCGAGACTCGTGTTTCATCTCATCCACAAGGCGTTCGCGTTCCTCTTCGGAAAGACTGTCCCAATCGATACCTCTCTTGGAACAGATGTCCCGAATCTTTCGGTCACCATAAACCGTCATCGACTCGAGGAAATCATAGTCGGTGACGAGCGTACGAAGGGCCTGTTTTCTCCCCTCGGAGGAGAGCGTTTTCAACCTCTCAATTACAGTTGATTCCGGAATTTCCATTGAGTTGACAGTCATTTGTTCCCTCCTGTCATGAGTATAAGGCAATGGAACGACCAAACCAACAAGTCTGATAATGGTAACTTCACTTCCCGATACAAAACTTCCCGAAGATCTCCCCCATCAAATCGACCTGAATCGTCTTCCCCGATAGCTCCTCCAGCGCACTCTTGGCTTCGGCCAGATCCGTCGCCACGAGATCTTGGTTCGCGCCCGTTTTAATATTCTCGATACAATGCTCGATCGCGTCGACCGCTCGCCCCAACGTCCGTTCCTGACGGTCGTTCAGCATCAGGCGTTCCTCAAGATCGACTCCACCTTCCTGGGTGAGGGTCTCGGCCATGGATCGAAGCAGGTCCTTCAGCCCGGTCTCTTTAAGCGCCGATACCGGGATGACACTCTCCTTATGATTCCAGCTGGAACCCTCATCCAGAAGGTCGGCCTTGTTGGCGACATATAAGGTAGGAGTCTCGAAACCCTCGGGAAGCGCGGGGAGAAAATTGCGAAAGTCGAGTTCGCCCTCCGGACAGGTGTGCAACGCGGCGTCGATCACCGCCACCACAAGGTCCGCTCGTCTCAATGCCTCGCGGCTTCGCTCCATCCCTCGCGCATCGAGTTCGTCTTTGGCTTCACCCAAACCGGCCGTGTCGATGAGACGGATCGGGATCCCGTCGATTTCAAAGACTTCTTCCAAGGTGTCGCGGGTCGTTCCTGGAATTTCGGTCACCATCGCACGTTGGTACCCGAGCAAAGCGTTGAGGAGGCTCGACTTTCCGACATTGGGTTCACCTGCAAGGACCACCCGATATCCCTCTTGCAGTTTGGAGAATTGAACCGCTTTCTTTCGCAGGTTCGCCATTCGACCAAGCAACCGGTGGAGAGTCGGCAAGAGGTCTTCGAGGTTAAGCGAATCGAGATCGTCGGTGGGAAACTCAAGATCCGCCTCGACGGGAATCCAGATGTGAAGGAGGTCGTCGATGAGATCTTGAACCCACTTCCCTCCCTCTTCGGCAAGAACATTCAAGGCATTCTTCCGTGCCCAATCTCCTTTGGCGTCGATTAGAGTGGCTACCGATTCGGCTTGGACCAGACTCATTCGTCCGTTTCTGAAGGCACGGAAGGTGAACTCTCCCGGTTCCGAAGCACGCATTCCTTGCTGATACAGTTGAAAAAGGATGGCTTTAAGTACGTGGGGATTCCCATGAGCATGGATCTCGACCATCTCTTCCCCCGTATAGGAATGGGGAGCCCTCATCCTGACCAATAGAACCTCATCGAGAAGGTCTGAGTTCTCTCCACACATCTTTCCGAGAGTGAAATGGTGGGATGGAAGGTCCTCCAGGTTCTTCCCGACCCAAAGTCCGGTTAACCCGTCACAACAATCGGGGCCGGATAGTCGAATGATGCCGATCGCGCCACGGCCAGCAGGGCTAGAAATCGCCGCGATCGTGTCTTGCCTGAAAAGAAATTCTTCCATGTGAATTGAACGAATTGGAGGACCGTGCTTTTGGATGGGAAGGAGACTATTTCTTCTTCTTCAGGTCGAGATCAACGACCTTGCGTGCATTATCCTTACGACTTGAATCGTGCGCACGGTTATCGTCCATCGCCCCTGAGTTCGACCCTGCTAACCTTCCAAAAATCATTCGGCCGGCTTGCGTTTGGAGCATACTGGTGACGACAACATCCACTTCTTCTCTCAGTCGGGAAACACCATCCTCGACTACCACCATTGTCCCATCGTCCAGGTAACCAATCCCCTGTCCGGGTTCTTTACCGGACTTCAGTAGAGTCAGGTTGAGATTCTCTCCAGGGAGAATAATCGGTTTGAGGGCGTTAGACAGATCGTTGATATTGAGAACCGGAATGTTGTTGATCTCCGCCACCTTATTCAAATTGAAATCGTTCGTGACAATCTGCCCTTCAAAATCCTTGGCACACTGAACCAGTTTTGCATCGACTGCTTGAATGTGGGGATAATCTTTCTCGGAGATTTCCATATTCATATTGGTGTCTTTTAGAGATCGGACAATATCCAACCCACGTCGGCCCCGTTGACGTCGGGAAGGATCAGGCGAATCCGCTATGTTCTGTAGCTCGTCCAAAACGAACTTGGGCAATATATAAAGGCCATCAATGAACCCAGTCCTAACCATATCCAGCAACCGGCCATCGATGAGGACAGAGGTGTCCAAGATCTTGCATCCCTTCAACCTGGGGTCATCCGCTGTGATGAGATGGGAAGAGGATAAATCGATTCTCTCTACGAACCGAAGGGCAATCACTGCTCCCAAATATCCGAGAAACAGATGGAGTGCAACCGCGTAGGTGATTCTTTGGGCTTCCGGGATATAACTCGTTTCGGGAACACCTTTGGATATAAGTGTGGCCGTGATGAGCCCGATCCACAAACCGAGTACACCCACCAGGAGGGTCTTTGGATAAACCTCACGAATCAAACTTTCAATCAGAACGATTATTCCGGAAACTGCGAGTCCAAAGCCCGCCCAGACAAGGGCATCGCCCCTCAGACCTGGGAAGAAAAAGGTCATCGAGCCCGCAAAAATAGCAGCGAGGAATACAAAGAGAGCGCGTGCCGTATAGATAAAAGACATGATGGGACGTGACCTTCCTGAGTGTTCGATTACGGTATTTTACGAGCCTCCGGAAATTAATTTCACACTTCTTTTATAAAATACCTCGATTTCATGAAATTGTGAAGGAGGAGATTTCCGTCTATCAACCATTTGATTGATATTAGTTAACAATTTTTTCCCATTTTCCATATTGAACCATTGACATTTGTATTCATGACTAGCATTATATTAATGATAAGTCATATTTTACATATTAAAGGTACGCCGGATGGCCCAAATCTGGACAACAAAAGCCCGATCTCGAACTTTCCTCGTCCCTCTAGCGGTGGCTCTACCCACGTTTTTCTTTCTGGGGGGGTTGGCCCAGGGGTTCTTCATATTGATGACCCTTGAGAACGCATGGGAAAGCGGGAATGGGAACATGTGGCAGGAATTGCAGGATGCTCGAAAGTGGGTATGGGTCTTTGCTGCCATCGGCGGGACCTGCGGAATTTGTTGGGCGTGGATCATATTGCTTCCCCTCAGACGATTCCAGCAACAGCTTGAAGGTTTTTCGGAGGTGGGATCTCGTGCCAGACTCGAAGTCGAACAGCCCTCCGAACTTTCATTTGTCGCAATTGCATTCAACCGTGCTCTTGAACAAGTTGAGAAAAGTCTACCGAGACGGGCCCAAATGATACTGGGCTCGATCACCAGTGGCGTCGTTGTGATTGATGCTTCGGGAACAGTGGAATGGATGAACCCCTATGCAACACGCCTATTCCATGTCCCATTTGGAGAGTTTCAGAGTAAGCCTTATGGAGATGTCTTGAGCAGATCCTCCGATCTGGTTGGCACCATTGGTCGCGGTTTTCGCGACAAGGTGGATGTCCCCCGGAAGAATGTAACTCTTACCGATCAATACGGTGAGAAAAAATCGTTGTCCGCATGGATGGTATGGGTTCAAGACGAAGATAATACACCGGTCGGAATGGTTCTGACTGTGATCGATGACAGTCGCTTGGAATCATTCAGCTCTGGAATCGAGGGCGCCGAAAAGGCCAGTTCACTCCGACATGTTGCCTCCGGGATCGTCCACGAAGTCCGGAATCCTCTGACACCCATCCGTGGATTGGCACAAATACTCGCGGGTGGGAAAGAGATTTCCCCTGAAAAACTGAAGTCTTACTCGAAGGTGATAGTCGATGCGGTCGACCGCGTGAATCAAGTGGTCGATCGATTTTCGATGTTCAGCCGACCCCCTGAAGAGGATTTCGCAATCACCGAAGTCCAGGAAATTCTCAAGACTACGCAAGAGGCGGTCTCCCATCTCGCAAGTAAAGCGAAGGTCAGCGTCGAAGTCGAAATGGACAATCCCGATGTCCAGATTCCATGCAAACCAAAACTGTTGGTACAAGCGTTGACCAACATCGTGATCAATGCGATCGAGGCTTCCCCCACTAAGGGTGTTGTAAAAATCCACTCTCAGATAACCACCGACCGTGTGGATATCGATGTTATGAACCTGGGAAGTTCAATTCCTCCGAGCGAGGTGGAAGACCTTTTTTTACCTTTTCATACAACCAAAAGGAATGGCACGGGACTCGGAATTCCGATTAGCGACTCCATTGTGAGGTCACATGGCGGGGAGCTTTCTGTAAGGAGCGGAAGCAACCGAACAACATTTACGATTTCTGTCCCCCTGCAGCCACACGATGCAACCGAAACAGCTTTAATAAAAGAACGCAATGACAACGAGCGGTCCGAGATCGCGGTCATCGGATAGGAAAGGAATGTGAAGATGGACGGTAACAACGAAGATACTCTCCCCCGTATCTTGATCGCTGACGATGAAGAGGGAATCCGATTCGCTATGCGCGAAACTCTGGCTGAGGAGGGCTATGAAATTGAAGAAGCCTCCGATGGTAAAGAAGCGGTTGAACTTTTCAGTCCGGAGAAATTCGACCTGATCATTTTGGACTATAGAATGCCTCACCTCGATGGTCTTGAAGCGCTCAAGGAGATCCGTCGGCAGGACTCAGAAGTCCCTATCCTCTTTGTCACTGCTTACGGATCCAAAGATCTGGCGATGGAAGCCCTTCGAGAGGGAGCCTATGATTACTTTACCAAGCCCTTCGATGTGGACGAAATTCGAGTCGTAGTCCGACGCGCAATGGAAAAGAGAACCCTTCGGAGAAGAGTTCAGATTCTCTCGCGGCACATGGATGCTTCACTCGGATTCGACCAGATCATTGGTTCAACCACCGAGATGAGGGAAATGTTTCATCTGATTCAAAGGATCGCGGGTCAAGATGTGACCGTTCTGGTTCTCGGTGAATCGGGCACAGGAAAGGAACTCGTCGCCTCCGCAGTCCACCGTCACAGCAAGCGTCGAAATAAGAACTTTGTGGCAATCAATTGCGCGGCAATCCCAGGAGAACTCCTTGAGAGCGAGCTTTTTGGCCATGAGAGAGGGGCGTTTACAGGGGCTCATGCTCAAAAGATGGGGAAATTTGAGCACGCGAATGGTGGGACCATGTTCCTGGATGAAATCGGGGACATGGATGCCATGCTTCAGGCGAAAATGCTTCGAGTCCTTCAAGACAGTGAGTTCCAGCGAGTGGGCGGAAACAAAACGGTCAAGGTCGATGTTCGGATCATTGCGGCGACAAACAAGGATCTTTCCGAGGAAGTAGCGAAGGGACGTTTCAGGGAGGACCTCTTCTTTCGCCTGAATGTCATCCCACTGTATATACCACCTCTCAGAAAACGGCGCGCGGATGTTCCCATATTGATCGATCATTTCGTCAAGCAAGCCAACCAACAGTATGGAAAAGAGGTACGCGGGATTTCGAAAGAGGTGATGGAAAAGTTCATGGAGCATCCTTGGCCCGGTAATGTCCGCGAGCTGGAGAATGTCATCACTCGTGCTGTCATCCTTTCCCACGGTGAAATCCTTGGACCCTCGGATCTACCGATCGATTTCAGTGATGAAGAGATGGTCAAGAGCTTAAATGGTGGGTTGGATGTCCGTTTCGATCCGATTTCTGGGAATGGTTCCAATGGCGTTCATGAGGAATCCTTGCTTGAAGAGGTTGGGGTGGCCTTAAGGGATACTGCCGAACTCATTTCGAAGATTGAATCGGGAAGTTCCATGCAGGATGCCATTGAGGGAGAGGTTCAAAAACTCGAGAAGGGTGTCATCATTACAGCACTCGAGCGGAATCGTTGGCGGAGGGGGGAAACAGCGACTTTCCTTGGAGTGAGTCGAAGAAACCTTCTGCGTAAGATGCAAAAGTTGGGGATCGAGTAAATGGATTCCCAGGAAGAGTGGGGCGAAATTGAAGATTCTATTTTGCGGTACCCCGGAGTTTGCTGTTCCCACATTGAAACGGTTGATCGATTCACCCTTCAGACCTCGATGGGTCATCACCCAACCGGATCGACCCCGGGGCCGGGGACAGAAGGTCATTCCCTCCCCCGTTAAGAAAGTGGCTTTGGAATCTGACATTCCGATCTTCCAACCCGAAAAGTTCAACCAGGAACCGACGTGGCATATCCTCGATGATTCGACTTTCGACGTCGCGGTTGTCGTGGCCTATTCGGCGAAGATCGGGAAAAGGTCTCTTAGTAGTGTTGATAAGGGTTGGTTGAATCTCCATCCATCGTTGCTTCCCAAGTATCGAGGAGCCGCCCCCATGCAGTGGGCACTGATGGAGGGTGAACGGACCACGGGAATCACTTCTTTCTTCTTAAATGAAGAATGGGATGCAGGACCCATTTGTCTTCAACGTGAGATTCCTGTTAGTCCCGATGAGAACTATGGGTCGCTTTCCAAGAAATGCGCGGAACAGGGAGCTGATTTGATCTTGGACTCGTTAAAACTCATCTCTCGAGGCGTCGAGCAAAGAGTTCCACAGGACGATTCTCTCGCTAGCTTCGCCCGATTGCTGAATAAGGAAGACCTCGTAATCGATTGGAGCCTACCCGCAAGAACGCTCCAAAACCGGATAAGGGGGCTGACCCCTAAACCGGGTGCAAGAACCTTTTGGGACAAGGGGCTGTTGCGAATTCAGGAAGCGGTCGACTTGGAGGTCAGCACCACCTCCCGGCCTGCCGATCCAGGGGTCCTCCTCGCAGTGGGGGAGGAAGGGATCGATGTTCAGTGCGGCAATGGGGTCCTGAGGGTGCTGATGGTACAACCTGAGAATAAGAAACCCATGCGAATCAAAGCGTTCTTGAATGGATATCCGGTCAAATCGGGGTCTATATGGGGCCAAAAACCGGGCTGATTGCCATAATCAAACAGGATTCGCTCGATAGGTCATATTACAAGCACTTCAAGTCTTTTATACTTAATAAATTCCCTTGGCATACTTGATAAAAAATGCTATATTGACATTAAGCATGTGCGTATGGGTTGCCGTGACCACTACATTATTGCCGGCAATCAGAGGAGTTGAGAGCGCAATCTCACCATTGGAAATAGGTCAATTGGCGGAATAAAGTATGGAATCGACTAAGAAGAAGACGTTATCCGAACTTAGCCTCAATCGAATTGCTCTTTCGGCGATCGCGCTGATGATTCTCATTCCCAGTCTGGGTATTCTTTATTTGTTCAAGGACCAGATTCAAGGGAAACTTGTTTCTCTTCTGTTTCTCCTCGCGATTCCTGTCCTTGGATTCTTCATCCTATGGCGCGTTCTGGTCTCGTTTACCAGTGTCCTGAAGGGCCTTGAAGGTATCCTCTCGGGGGAATCTAAATCGATCCAGAGCGTCGAGGGGCCTAACCAAGTCCGTGAGATGACCGAAATCGTCAACGCGTTGAACAAACTGACCGAAGATTTCCGAGAGAATTCCAAAGAGCTTGAAACCTTGATCCAGCAGTTTGCCACGCTGACGGAGCTCACAGAGGTCTCGGCCAAAATACCCGACATCAACGAACTTCTCAGCCTGGTGTTGAACAAATCAATGGGCTCAACGAATGCCCGAAACGGGACCATCATGTTGGTCCGTGAGGATGGCCAAGGGTTGGACATCGTAGCTGCAGTTGGTTGGACTCCCGCAGTGATGGGTCCAATCAACCCGGATGACACTCTTGCGGGAACCGTCATTGAAAGTGGTGAACCCTTTTTAGTAGAGAATCTTGATACGGTCCCCGACTTGATCCGCCCCAGCGATCCCGAACGATATAGTTCCCCATCGTTCTTGATTATGCCGTTGAAATCAAAATCGACGACAATCGGTGCACTCTGTCTTTCGGAGCGCGGTGGGACGACACCGTTCAGCCGCCACGATCAACAGTTCCTCACGGTGCTCCTCGGCCAGATCGGATTTGCGGTGGAAAACGCGAGACTCCTAAAACAAGCGAGGGATGCCGCAGCAAAACTGACAGAAACGGTTCAACATCAGGAAATCAAACTACAGGACGCTCAGCAACAGATTCTCCAATCGGAAAAACTATCCGCATTGGGGCAGTTGATCGCGGGCGTGGCTCATGAAATCAACAATCCACTGACCACCATCGTGGGATATACAGACCTGGTCCTGGAAACTCCCGACAAAAACTCGGCGGAACGGAAACTTCAGACTATCCTGAGTGAAGCCAAGAGAGCCACTCGCATTGTCCAAAACCTGCTTTCTTTCGCTCGAGAGAGAAAGCCTGAAAAGCGCCCTGCAAACCTCAATGAACTGGTGCGAAACATCGTGGATCTTCGCCAGTACGATCTCCGCACAAGAAACATCGCTTTGACCTGCAAATCGGTTGACGATCTACCGCCCACTATGGTGGACACAGATCAAATCCAACAAGTCCTATTGAACATGGTCAATAATTCGGCACAGGCTATTGCAGAAGGACAATCGGGAATGATCGAGATTGGGACGCGCGAGGAAGGCGATTGGCTCTATGTCTGGGTTAAAGACAATGGCAAGGGAATTCCCGCTGACAACCTCAAGAGGATCTTCGATCCGTTCTTCTCGACAAAGGGAGGAAAGACCAATAACGGTTTGGGTTTGAGTATTTCGTACGGCATTATCAAGGAGCATGGGGGAGACATTCTTGTCGAAAGTAAACTCGATCAGGGTACCTCAATGACCATCCAATTGCCGATCGTCCATGCTCTTTCGGAGACCAATTCGAAAAACAGCGAGGAGACTCGTCAGGATTTTCCGCAAGTGGAAAACCGGCGCGCCCTGGTGGTCGATGATGAGGCCAATATTGCATCCCTGCTGCAGGAGATCCTGGGCTATGTCGGATTTGAAACCGACATAGCAAACTCGGGCAAGGAAGCATTGCATAAACTACTGGATAATGATTATGAGGTGGTGATCTGCGACCTCCGGATGCCGGAGATGGATGGTCAGAACATCTATCGTGAGATTTGCCACTCCCATCCGTCGCTAAAGGATCGATTCATCCTGACCACCGGTGATGTTGCGGACCCGAATGCCAAGCAGTTCGCGGAACGAAATGATATCCAGTTGGTGCCCAAACCTTTCACCCGACAAGGTATTCTGGAAGCCGTTTTCCTCTGCGTCGAAGAAGAATCGAAACCCACCAACAACCTTTCGCTGGCTTCGTAGCAGCGACCCTTAGAACCGGATCGACTCCATCAGGATGACCCCTTGCGCAACTGATCGAGGAAGAATTCCGGTGGCAGAAACCAGTGCGGTGGATCCGCGGGAGGGTCATTCCTTCCTCGAGTCAGTCCTTGTTCCAAATCTTTCATTGGGACGCTCTCGAGTTTCTTTATCAACTCCACGTAAAAAGAAAAAACGTTTTCGAGATCTTCAGACCGGACCTTGTCGATGGTGTCGTACTTATCGAACAAGTAGAGGGGGCCGCTGATGAGGCAAGCCGACGGGATTCCCGCGGTGAAATACGGGGCAGAATCACAAGGAGGTTCGGGACCGAACAAATAAGGAGGGACTGTCAGAGTGCGATCCAATGACCACTTGTGGACTCCCTCCGCGATGAGATCGGATAACGGTCCTTTTTCGGTGAAAATGGCTCGGACTTCTGGGCGCCCGGTGAGCCGATAACCGCCCTTCCCGTCTTCCTCAACCTCATGAGCTATGTGCTCCATCCCGAGGGCCGCCGCTATCTTGGGTACCCAGTCATTCTTGTGCTGGTCCACATAAACCCGATTTCCAATTCCACCATGGAAATGACCGGACGAAGCGACAAAGATGAGCGTGCGATCCAATGTTTTTGGCCGGCTTCCGAAGTGTTTGGCGAGGGCGAGTAGTATGGAAATCCCTGAACCATCCTCGACCGCCGAGGCGAAAGGACCATCGTGGTGGCTAGTAAGAAGAATGGCCTCATCGCCCGTGCCCGGGACGAGTCCCACGATGTTGTGTGTGTCGACTTGAGGTGTCTCGCCAAAAGTAAGGAGGTTCGCTGTCTTTCCCGCTTGGGCCGCTTGTCGGACAGTGTCGGCACTATCCCTGCCCACCCAAACTGCAGGAAGTTCTTTGAGGAACCCATCGTAGGGAACGTAATAAGAACACCCATCGATCGGGGAATCTACGAGGAGCCCGACCACCGCGGACGCACCTTGAACCTGAAAGAGATAATAAGAGGTGAAATTTGTAATGAGCCAGTTGGCTTTGTGAAGAACCCCATCGGGAATGTTCGAATCCGGATCGAAGATATCAATAGCGGCTTCTTTCAACATAGCCGCCGAGAAATCGCTGAATCGAGCATCGAACACCACGATCTTCCCGGTCAAATCTTTGCCTTCAAGGTCCTCGGGCATCCCTTCCCCAACATAGACCATCTCGGAGTCGATACCCTGATCGGAGGTCCAGGCGGTGTAGGGGATGCCCGTGCATGGGATCGCAACGCCTGTGTCGCCGAGCGTCAATCCAATCTTTTCGGATTTCCAACAATTGGTGGGAACCGGTTCTGCGGCCACTTCTTGAAGACCATATTCACGGAACTTCTCGACGAGAAACTCTTCGGTCGCGAGATCTCCGGGAAAACCGGGACGACGAATTCCGAATGTCAGGATTTTCTCAATCCAATCCATCATCTCTTTACAGGTTACTGAAGGATTCGAGGGAACGTTCTCTTGACGCATGCGGGCCTCCACGGGAAAATGGATTTATCAGCATTAGATTGAATTTGTGGCTCAGATATACTCTGTGGCCGAGGGCTTAAGGATACACGCCTGTTCGAATAGTATACCTTCCCCTCTACCCAATCTGTACTTTGAACATGGTAGCTCGCTTTATTACGTAAGCCAACCGGAAGGAATGAAAAAATAATGAATGAAAAAGCACAGGCTAAACCGACTTGGACTGAGAGATTTTTTACATCAATCGCGTCCAAACTGGAGAAATCCGATAACGGGAGCCGAGTGGTGGATCACATCAAATCTAAGATTGGCATTTATAGCCAAGCGTGGTCCCTTTCCCTCACTCTTGCATTGGTTATCCTCTTACGGTGCACGGTGGTGACCGCTTTCTATATCCCCAGTCCATCGATGCTCGACACCCTTCAAATCAATGACCGTGTCTTTGTAAACCGACTCGCCTACTTCTTCGATGAACCCCAGGTGGGAGACATTGTCGTGTTTAAGGTGCCTGAGACGATTCCAGATTACGATCCTGAAAAACCGATCTGGATCAAGCGAGTGGTCGGCATTGAAGGGGACACAGTCACGATCGAGAAAGAGCGTTTGGTGATCAACGGTGAATTAGTCGAAGAACCTCCTTTCTTCAAACGCAATCGGTATGACAAGTACATTCACCGAGGGGGTCCCTATAGTGGGATGGAAGTTGGAAAGGATGAAATCCTGGTTTTCGGAGATAACTCTAAGAACAGTTATGACAGCCGCTACTGGGGACCGATTCCAAAGAACCGAATCATCGGTAAAGCGTTTGTGCGGTTCTGGCCTCCCTCCCGGATCGGACCGATCCACGGCGAAAGCGTCCGGCCACTTCCGCCGGGAGCCTAAGGAAACACTTAAAAGACCCGCTCGATTCGATTCAAGCGGGTCTTTTCATTTTGGATGAAAGGACCTAGAACGATGCGCCTTGACCGTAGAGATTTCCTGAAAGCAACCGCCTCCACCGCCGCCGCCCTCTCCTTTGTGACCGGGAAGGGGTATGCCGAAAAGCGGAATGGGATGCCCTACCGCAGATTGGGAAAGACCGAAGAGATGGTCTCCCTGCTTTGCCTCGGAGGGTTCCACATCGGACGGGAGCAGCAGCCGGAAAAGGAATCCATCGCGATCATGCGGACCGCGGTCGACGAGGGAGTCAATTTCTTCGACAACGCCTGGAAATACAACGACGGTCTCAGCGAGGAGCGAATGGGAAAGGCGCTCAAGGATGGTTACCGGGATAAAGTGTACCTGATGACCAAGGCGACCGCGCCCCGTGACGCGGAATCCACCCGAAAGCAGTTGGAGGATTCTCTCCGCCGTCTCGATGTTGACATGATCGACCTTTGGCAGGTCCATGAGGTGGTCGGGCAGACCGAGCCTTACGCGATCTATAACGAGGGAGTGATCGAGGTGATGCTCAAGGCGCGGGAGGAGGGCAAGGTCCGCCACATTGGGTTCACCGGCCACCGCTTCCCGGATATCCACAACGAAATGATCGATCGCGGTTTCGATTGGCAGACAGTGCAGATGCCGCTGAATGTCATGGACCACCACTTCAGGAGTTTTGAACGCGAGATCCTCCCCAAAGCAATCGAGAAAGACATCGGTGTCATCGCCATGAAATCCCTAGGCGGCACCCCCGGTCAATTTACCGCCAAAGCCAATCTCGCCACCCCCGCCGAATGCCTCCGCTACGCCATGAGTCTCCCGGTTTCCACTGTAGTCAGCGGCATGGATACGATGGAGTACCTCAAACAGAACCTCGAGACCGCGAAGAATTTTTCTCCGATGAGCGATGAGGAGCGATCGGAACTTTTGGCCCGGACAAAAAAAATCGCGATGAACGGGGAGTTTGAGCCGTATAAGACGGAGTGGAGTTGAGTGGTGTTTGCCGCCCCCAATCCCGAGAGACCTTCGATTGGGGTCATCCCGAGCATGCATCCGGGTGGCCGCTGATCATAGAAAAAAACGAGCCGTTCCCGTGAAGGCTAAATCGGTGTCATTTCGACGTTAGGAGAAATCTGTTGGCAGGGAACACTTGATCGGTTTTCTGAATGCCCAATCGATCAGAGTCTGTTTCAACAGACTTCGCTTTGTGTAGCCACGGAATTGATTCCGTGGCGAGGGAGATCACACCCGAATGCTTGGTCGTTCAATCAAAGTTAAATCACCCGACAGATTCCTCCTGACGCTCCTCAGGAAAACTCCTCACGCTACTCAGGAAACGATCGTCACGCCCCGCCCAGGAATGAATTCCTGGGCTAACCATACGAAGTCCACTAAAGGGACTCCACACTGTTTACTATTTCTAATCGGCAGCCCGGCTGCTGCATGCTCGGAATGACATGGAGCGGAGATTTTAGGAAGTTTGGAATCATTTTCTTAGGGCGGAGTAGGGACCTGATTGGAGAGGGACTTTGGAATGTTAATGACCCTTTGGATTCCTGTTGGTAATGAAACGATGAAAAACTGTCGAGTATTCGTCCCCAAAGAATACCTCCTTGATTTCGGAATACTGGAACTCGTCTTTCGGTTCGATCCACACACCGTTGGCATCGAAACCTTTTAAGACCACAGACTTGTTTCCGACAGTAGTCACCGTGCCAACTCCGAAAACATCCATTTCCGTGGACACGGAGGAGACACAGGCGCAGATCTCCCGCTGCTTCAATAGCGAGAAAAGACTCTTCCAAGACCCGATGCGTATCCAAGACGGGTTATCGAAGTTTTGGATCTCGCCGGTGAATTTCAAAATTCTTTCCTGTGTCACCACTTGGCGGCTTCGCTGGATTTCAACGATGTCTTTGAGTCGGATAATGGAGTATCCGTCAAAGTGAAAGTCCGTAATCCGGTGAAGGGCCAGCAACGTGCGCGATCGTCGGATAGGAATTCCAATGAAACGGTCTTCTTCGCCTTCGACTTCGATGACAACCTTCAAAAACCGATCTTTTGAAATTGCTTGGTCGATGCGATCGATCGTTTTTTCGTTCATCTTGGTCAAAGCCTTTCCATGGATTTTTCGGTCACCGACAGCTTCCGCGCATCCTATCCAAATCGCCTTCCCACTTCAC
>JAJDBZ010000708.1 GCA_029261095.1 Candidatus Omnitrophota bacterium
CGGGTTTATGGATTGAGCGGTACCGGCACGTTATTGGAGGGATTCCCGTTGCGGCTTCCACCGGGGGCCGATCCGAACGCACCCGCAGGCGATGGAGATGACATACTCTCGGCGCCCGTACTTGCGGATGTTGATGGAGACGACTTGCTCGAGATGGGTGTTGTTTTCCACAACGGAACTGACAATCGTTCGAGGCTTTTTGTCTATGACCTCCCGGCTCCAGTGAACCATGAAAAGAGTCCCTGGGGGACATTTCAGGGAAACACACTACGAAACGGTTTCTTCAATGGTCCTCCGACTGGTGACGCGAACCGAGATGGGGTCATCGACAGAAGTGATGTTGAAGTCATCCGCAGAGGCTGGCACCGATGGTCGACCATGCCTGGGTACCATCCGACCAACGATTTTGATTTTTCACGAAAGATCGATGGCGTCGATCTGAGTGATTTCCTAAGTTCTAACGCATCCGATTGAATACCTTGCGGACTAATTTTCTCCGAGGGAGTAGATTGATGGCGAAAAAATCTTTGTTGGCCTTCTTACCGGCCATCTTTTCTACAATGTGTTTTGCGAACGAAGTGACCATCGGACCCAACGGTTACCTTCAAAAGGACGGTAAATCCGTCTTCGTCTTGGGCGCCTACAATCCGCCGAAAGGGATGGATACCAAGGGAGTTGCCGGTTTGGGGTTTAACCTACTCCGAACCTCCCCGACTCCTGAAAGCGTAGCCGAGTGTTCAGAGCATGGACTCTGGACGTGGCACTCCTTCAATCTGGATTTTTCACAAAATAAGGAAAGCCTCAAAGAATCCATACGATCATCGGTCGAAGCCGTTCGGGACTCCGAGAACTTACTCATCTGGGAGTCGGTGGACGAACCCGCATGGACCGACGCCGAGCCCGAAAAACCTCGAAACCTTCCCGAGCCGCTGACCGAGGGATACGATTTCCTCAAGACGCTGGACTCCCATCCTGTATACCTCAATCACGCGCCGCGAAACACGGTTCAGACCTTAAGAAAGTACAACTCGGCGGCTGACATCCTTTGTGTCGACATCTATCCGATCTTCCCGATGGACCTTGGCCCGATGTACGCAATCATCCCTCCCTCCCAGCCCGGGTACCCTCCGCGACATGGCGATATGCCCGATAACTCACCGGCGTGTGTGGGAGATTATGTCGACAAGATGAAGGACGTGGCCGATTCCGACCAAGCCGTATTTGTGGTTCTGCAGGGATTTGCCTGGGAAGCCCTCAACCCTGTCGAGAAAAGGGATGTTAGCAAAGTACTCTACCCAACCTACGAGCAGCTCCGATTCATGGCTTGGCAGGCGATTGTCCACGGGGTCAATGGCATTACATTTTGGGGACTGAGCTACAACGACAATCAAGAGTACCTCAAGAACCTATCGAAAGTGCTCCACGAAATCCGAGGATTGACTCCATCTATTGTTGCGACTCCACTGGATTATCGAATCGAGAAAGATTACCGCGAACGAGGTTCCTCCATCTCAAAAGGGATTGAGACTCGTATGACCGAGAATGGCAAAACAGTTACTTTGGTCGCAGTTAATGCATCGGTCGATCCGGCTGCTGTTTCTTTCTCCTCGCTCCCAATGAGTTCCGACAAGAAAGTTAAGGTTGAAGTCGTTGGAGAAGACCGGACCATCACTCCTCTCAGTGGTTCTTTTGGAGACCGTTTCGATGGACTAGGGGTCCACATTTATCGCTGGACAACGGACTGATTGCGATTGAAGACCGAGACAGAAGTCCAGGCTTTCCGATACCCTTTCCTCTTATGAGGATCCTAATTCTCTTTCTCCTCACTTCTGTCGCTGTTCCAGCTACTTCTCAGACTGTTCCACGGTTCGGTTCTGCGAGTAGTCCGGGGAGGGTCATTACAAACCCACCTCTGGGAGGGGTTACCTCTCCCACCCTCAGCGAGGATGAACTCGAGTTGATCTTCGAATCGCTTGGAAATCTGTGGCGAGCGACTCGATTGTCCACCAACATTCCATTTGAGAATGCACAACCGATAGCGGAACTGTCCACCGGGGATTCTGCCGAGGAAAGGCCCTTCTTGACCTCGGATGGTCTGGGTCTTTATTTCTCACGGTTTACATCCAGTCCCTCCCCCACCCGAAAGATTTTTTTTAGTCGTAGGTTGGGAACGACACTTCCGTTCTCAACGCCACTCGAGGTGGGGATTGAGGGTGTGTCGTTCATGGAGGGAAGCATAGGTTCCGTGAGCGCGGATGAATTGACACTCTATCTGGAAATCGTCCGCAACAATTCACCGGGGTCGGGGCTTCCCCAGCACACGGATATCGCCAAAGCCACCCGGCCAAATACGAACTCTAAGTTCGGGATGTGGGAATTTCTCCCGGAGCTAAACACCGCCAACCTGGAGAGAGGACCTTCAATTACCCGTGATGAAAGGACCATTTACTTTTCTGTTCAGGGGGTGGGCTCACCCGGGTTCATACACGGAAGTACTCGATCCGATGAGAATTCACCCTTCAATCCGCCCAGTCTGGTTCAGGGCGTCAATACTCCAGGCATTGCCAATCGCGACCCTTTCATCGCTTTCCCGGGGAGCCGTCTCTACTATGTTCGGAATGAGGTTCTTGTTTTTTCGAATCGTATCCTTTCCGGCACGTATCAAATCGGGGATGGACTTGGTTTGACGGGAAGAAGGGTCCTCGTTCCGGTGTTCCTAGACACACCTGAACCGGATGCCGTGCTCTTCGAGGTCCCCATTTTTTTTAATCCAACGCATCTAGTTCTTATGGGTGTCTTACCCGCCCCGGGATTGGGTGAAAGTCGATTGGAAGTGAACGAACTTTCCCAAGGCCGCCACCAAATTGTATATCAGGCTGAGCGACCGCTTATTGGAAACGGAGACGATGAGAAGGTATTCGACCTCGAGTTTCTAATCTCCGATGCAGCGCCACCGGGCCAGTACCCGATAGCTTCAGGTGGAACCTACCGTTTAAACAAGATAGAAGTTCCATCTCCATCCAGCGGTTCAGTCACCATAGAAAATGGCCCCTCATACCCTGCCGCATCGCTTCTGCGTCTACGATAAAACAAACGGGGACCGAAGTAGGCACTTCGGTCCCCGATATTAGTCTTTGATAGAGTTCTATTTGGCGAAATAAACTTCGCGAAAATTTTCCAACAACGAATTCATTTCTTTGACGTGCTCGAGGTCGACAGTCTGCTTGGCTTTCATCGCATGAACGATGATCTTGTGGCACAACTCAAGTTTCTTGAAATAAGTCATCTGAGCATCCGCATCCGATCCATCCGCAGGCTTGATTCTTTGGGTCAAGAAATACTGCGCCATGATGTCTTGGATTTCAGTCGCATGGTTTTCTTTGTTGGTGACCCACCGGACGATTTGATTATAGTTCTTGTCGCCAGCCGCACTGAGCTCGGTGATTTGGTTCATTGACTTTTCGACTGTGCCAATATGCTCGGAGACCATATCGAACCGCGCTTCATCGTCATAAATACCGCATGGAATTTCGCAATGGGAGAAGGCAAACTGAGCCCCAACCAAGGCGAGGACCGCGATCATAGAAACCGGAATCATTTTTTTCATGGTGAGTTCTCCTGCTAATCGATAGATTTTCTTACTGAATCAAAGGTTGCAATACCCACATCCTGTTAAGAAGGATTCAAGTTTCGCATGGTTTTCGCGGATACCGAAGGGGGGACCCTTTTCAGGAACTTGTACTCCGTGATTTCTTGGGAAATTGCCGATAGGACTCCGGTCAGTCAGCGACGTCTACGGGTTTAACCATCCTCACTTCCCAACAATTCTCTTGTTACTAAACTGAACCCCCATGGGTTCGCACGAAAAACTCTCGATCTCAGACGAATACCAAGGATTGTTCGAATCCATCGGTTTGTCCGAATACGATCAGTTCCTTTCCTTCGATCGGGGAGAGATGGTCTCCGAGGTACGGGACCGTATTGTGTACCGATGTGATCTCGACCACGCGAACCTCAAGTTCTACCTCAAGATCTACCGAAACCGAGGAGGAAATCGCCCTCTCGGTCAGCTCCTTGGACTGAAGAATCCTGTCACCCTGGCCGAAATGGAAGCGAACCACCTGGAATGGCTGAGGAATCAGGGGTTTCTTGCGCCAAAGTTGATGTGTTGGGGCGGACGGATGAATGGAATCTCGGAATTAAACTCCTTTCTTATCACTGAATCGATGGAAGGGTACGAGCCTTTGGATGAATGGTTGGATGGGAACAAGAGGGAAATGGGATCGAAGGAGTATAGTTCCCGGAAGCACAGGTTGATTAACGCTTGCTCGACCTTATTGCGCGATCTGCACGACAGCGGCTTCAACCATCCCTACCCTTACCTACGACATTTCATGGTTCCGGCTAAGACACTTCCCGCAATAGGTTCTCCAGCTAGCACAAAGGAGAAACAAGATGAGTCTTCTCCAAGCCATTCCACGATGGGGACACCAAGCGGCTCCTTACCCCCAGTCGGAATCATCGATGTTGATGGGGCGAAGATTTCGAGAATGGTCTCCCCCCGTGGCCGATCCCGTGGGTTAGCGGAATTATTGTTATCCAGCTACCGATCGCCCCTTTCACAGACCGATCGGCTGCGGTTTTACAGTTCTTATTGCAGGGGCTCGATTGATCGGTCTCTTGCGGTCCGGACTCTCTCCCGGTTTAAACAGAAGCTCCGCCGTCACCCGAATCGGTACTCTTGGGTCCAAGATACGTTGGATCAAATTTCATTCCCAGACAGATCAAAAGGATCGACTCAAGGGTAGCCATGGCATTTCTCGAAGCGAACAACATCCAGAAGAGCTTCGGTCGGATCGTGGCACTGAGAGGAGTGGATCTCGAAGTCCGGAAGGGAGAGATCCATGCTCTGCTCGGGGAGAACGGCGCAGGGAAAACAACGCTCATGAACATTCTATACGGCCTCCTGTCGCCGGATAGCGGTTCGCTTCAACTTGGGCAAAAGCCCTACCGACCCAGGTCTCCCCAAGATGCGATGGGCTCCGGTGTGGGGATGGTTCATCAGCACTTCATGTTGGTTCCAACCCTGACCGTTCTGCAGAATGTTCTGCTGGGCGATTCGCCGTTTTCCGCCTACCGGAAGGAGGTCATGAGAGACCGGCTGAGAAACCGTATGGAGCAGTTGTCCTTCGACCTTCCGATTGAGAGTCGGGTCGAAGAATTGTCGGTAGGAGTTCGACAGAGAGTCGAGATATTCAAGGCCCTTTGGAAAGGTGCGCAGCTCCTCATCCTGGACGAACCAACCGCAGTTTTGGCCCCACAAGAAATCGAAGATCTCTTCGGTCTATTAAAGGATCTGAAATCTGAAGGCCATTCGATTCTTTTCATAAGCCACAAACTCGACGAGATTCAAGAACTCTGCGATCGCGTGACCCTGCTCCGAAAAGGGGAGACGGTGGGGACCTATCAGGTTTCAGAGGTCGACAGACAGGAGATGACGCAACTCCTTTTGGGACGAGCCCTTTCACCACTCACAAAACGCCAACGCACACAAAATCCGACTAACCCATTCCATGTTCGCCCGAATCCCTCCCCCCATGGAAGACTCAAGGAGGGGTGGATATGTGACCTCTATCCAGGGCAAATAACCGCCATCGCCGGCATCGAAGGAAACGGTCAGCGTGAATTGGCTGAAGCCATTGTCGGTGTTTCGAGCACCGATTCGGTGTCAATCGAAATGGAGGGTCATTCCCTCCCCTCCGGTTCTCCCGACAGAATCAGCAGTGGGGTGGGTCTGATATCCGAAGACCGTCAACGCACTGGGTTGGTGATGGATTTCACGGTGGAGGAGAATCTGGCTCTCAAAGACATCGCGCGAGTACCTTGGTCGAAGGGGGGATGGCTTCAGAAGGACAAGATCAGAAGGACCGCTAACCAACTGATTGAACAGTATCGAGTCGATCCCCCAGATGCCAGTCGACTTGTCTCTGATCTTTCAGGAGGAAACCAGCAGAAGGTCGTCGTTGCACGCGAGATTTCCAGAAACCACCGTCTCCTCGTCGCCTTCAACCCAACTCGCGGTTTAGATGTCGGAGCTTGCGAGAATGTCTACGACGCCCTCATCGCGGACGCGGAATCAGGAGCGGCGATCCTGCTGATTTCTACCGAACTCGAAGAAGTTCAACAGCTAGCCGACCGGGTTTATGTTCTCTTCAATGGACAATTGACCAAAATTTCAGAAGACAATTGGTCGGCCGACAGGCTTGGTCTTGCGATGATGGGCGCGGATACGGGAGAGTCTTGCTGATGGGATCGTCCGCCTCTGTGAAATCCCTATTCCTGACACTCTCCATCCCGTTAGGGGTCGGGATACTGATCACTCTCGCACTGACCCCATTTGGGGAGACACCGCTTGAAGGAGTTACTTTATTGATTAAAGGGGCCTTTGGGTCTTGGCGAAAATTTTCCGAAACTCTTGTTAAAACCAGCCCGCTATTGTTCACCGGCCTGGCTGTCGCTCTCGCCTTCCGTTGCGGAGCGTTCAACATCGGTGCAGAGGGACAGTTCCTGGTTGGGGCTTTGGCGGGGGTCGCAGTCGGGGCTCATCTCGGAACCGACTCCCGTTTCTTCGGGGTCTCGATGACATTGGCTGCATCCATCCTTGGGGGTGCTCTTTGGGGAGGGATCGCGGGGACACTCAGGGCTTGGCGAGGCGTGCCCGAAGTCATCAGCACTATCATGTTGAATTTTGTCGCGCTCTATTGGATTTCGGCCCTGATTCGCGGACCCCTCAAGAATCCGACCTCGGGGTTGCCTGAATCGCCCGAGGTGGTCGAAGCGGCTTATCTGCCACGCCTCTCGGACCTAGGAGATTTTCCGGGTTACCGGGTACACATAGGACTGATTGTTGGGATCTTATTGGCGATTGCGATTTGGATCTTACTCTCCCGGACCGTTCTCGGTTTCAAAATGAGAGCGGTAGGATTCAACCCTGAGGCTGCTCTTTTTTCGGGCTATCGCCCCAAGAGAATTTGGGCGGGATCGCTCGCCCTATCCGGAGCGATTGCGGGCCTGGGAGGTGGAGTCGAGGTGACGGGTATCACTTTCCGTATCTGGGATGATTTTTCTCCCGGTTATGGATACACCGCGATCGCGGTGGCGCTCCTTGCCAGACTGCATCCGCTTGCGGTCATACTGACAGCGTTCTTCTTCGGTATGCTGGACCAGGGTGCGGGGACTCTCCAGAGAGATTTGGGTGTTCCACTTGTCGTCATCTATCTCGTGCAAGGGATGGTCATTCTGATGGCTGTCGCGTTTGGATTCCATCGGCCGGGGGAACCGACAACAGAGGGAGGAGCCGAGAAATGACGACGGCTATCTCCACATCTCCTACCATGGTCCAAAGAAGAGTTTGGCCTTGGATTGTTTTTCTTTCCTATGGCGTCCTTTTGTCGGTGCATCTCTGGAACGGATTCGATTTTGGGAGCTTCTTTCAAAGCGGTGTTCGGATCGCGACCCCTCTATTGTTGGCTGCCTTGGGCGAACTCATCGTTGAGAAAGCGGGATTGATCAACATTGGTATTGAGGGAATTGTCCTGATGGGCGCCTTTGGTGGATTCGCCGCGGCCTATCAATTGGATTCGCTTTGGATCGGTGTTGGTGCGGGAATGTTAGCGGGCCTTTTGTTGGCCATCATGTTTGCCTTCCTGTGTGTGACTCTTCGGAATGATCAGATTGTGATCGGCGCGGCGCTCAATTTCTTAGCGATCGGCGCCACCGGCCTCCTTTATCAGATCTATTATGCATCCAGCGGCAGCACCCATACACTCGAACCCTTTCAGGAGTTCGAACTCCCGTGGATTTCGGGAATTCCGATCATCGGACCCGCTTTATTCTCGCAAACTGCACTGACCTATCTTGCCATCTTAATCACTCTCGTCTTTGTTCTCCTGAACTTGAGAACTCGAATCGGGTTTCACCTGGAGGCGGTGGGTGAACACCCACGAGCCGCCGATGCAGCCGGGATCCCCGTTCACAGAGTTCGATGGGCTGCTGTTTTGATTGAAGGGCTTCTGGGGGGGCTTGCCGGGGCCTCGCTTTCGCTTGCTTCTTCGAACACCTTTAACGAAGAGATGAGCAATGGGAGAGGATATATCGCATTGGCGATCGTTATCTTCGGAAGATGGAATCCCCTGGGTGTGCTTGGCGCTTCCCTCTTCTTCGGCGCGGTCACCGCGCTACAACTTTCGCTACAAGCCACCGACATCGATTGGCTACGTTCGAATTATCCCTATCTCCAGATGCTTCCATATCTGCTAACCTTAATGGTATTGACCTTCTCGATCGGGAAAGCCCGCGCCCCCTCGGCGATGGGAAAACATTACCATCGTGAATAAGTCCTTCATTTGGAGTCTTGAGTCTTGACCGAATCCAAAACAGTTTACCTGACCCGGCGTATCGAAATCTCCTCCGCCCATTCGTACACTTTGGATACACTATCCGAGGAGGAACGTATTGCTACCTTCGGGAAAAGTGCCGCGACACACGCTCATGGTCATAACTACGATGTGCGAGTCACGGTACGCGGAACGGTGGACGATGAAAC
>JAJDBZ010000709.1 GCA_029261095.1 Candidatus Omnitrophota bacterium
TTTCCAACAACCCGGATGGTTGTGAAAACGCCTCGGCTTAGACCGGGGCGTTTTTTTTGAGGGGTTGCTGCCGCTGTCGCCAATTGAATCCCGGGCTACGTGGGGTCTTGGCATGAGGCCCTGGTTTGAGAATCTTTTCTCGAACCCGCTTCCGCACGAATCCCTTCGTGCCATTCCCTGCCGGAGATTTAAAAGGCTGGTCGATTTAATCCGCAGGAAAGGATTCCTGCTCAAGTTGCGGCGAGAAGGGAATCTCCGCGCAGGATACAGGGATTAAACCGGGTTCCTGGAATCCAACCATCGGCGGATCGATGCGGGGCTTTCCATCGATTTCTTCCCCTCGAGGAGACCCGTGACGCTGATGTCCTCATCGAGATCTTCCCAATGGATTCCCTCTCCTTTGCCAATAAACCGCCAACGCTTTCTTTCATCGGGAGTACCGTGAAGAAGACGGGGGTACCAAGCGAAAGGGACGGAAATCGTTCGGCCATCCTGAAGGTGGACGGATAGAAAATCGTTTTCGAAAGTGACTTTCTGGGCGATTGGCGTTTCAATCTCCGTGGGAGAAGTACTCATCCCAAGCCTCCTGAATTTCTGTTTGGTGGCTTTCTACCATCTGTAGGATCTTTCTGATTTCAGACCCTTTGAAGCCACCATCTCTCTCTCAGGTTACGGGATTCACCCAAACCTTGGCAACCTTCTCGTCCCGCTCCACGTGAACGTGGACGGGCTCTGCACGATCCCCCGAATAAAAAAATACCCTATACGGGCCAATGCGAAGAACGGTCGGCAATGGAACCCCTCCAATGGGAAATCCAGCGCGAGAATAGAGAAATTCGGGTATTGAATCATCCCCGGAACGCAACCCAAGTCACGGCCCCCGGCGAAGGGACGCCGGGCTACGAGGGGTCCTGGTTCGAGAATCCTTTCTCGAACCCACTTCCGCACGAATCCCTTCGTGCCAACGCGCGCCGAAACCGTAGCATGGTCTTCCAGACGGCTATGCATGCCTGGCCGTCTCGAAGACGGCGCTACACGTTCTATCCGCAGGAAGGGATTCCTGCTCAAGTTGCGCAGAGAAAGGATTCTCGGCGCAGATGGGAGCTGGATGGCCCATGATCGACAGCCATCAAAACCCGGTGGATATCTCGTCTTGCTTGTTGATCCCTTTATAGAATGGGTGACGGAAACCTTTCTCTCTGGATTCAGTCGCCTCTTGGGTCATGGTGGAATCGACTCGGTTGCGTAAGGTCTGGGTCGGTCCGAACCAGATCGCGAGGTTTTGTCCAAGCGGTGGAGAATTCGGATTAAGTTGATTCGCGGGGATGATTTTCTGTGAGGGAATCGAATTCTGGTAGCAGAGCCATGCACACATTTGGATCAACGCCATCTGTTGGGGTTCGGGAATGAACTGAGTCGGGGAATCGTAATCGCCTAAAACACCTAGAAGGAATGTGTCTGGAACCCTTTGACCTTCAAGATATCCGCAACGTTCTTCGCTTTGGCCTTGAAAGATTTCTCCTTCAGGAGTGATGTAATAGTGGTAAGGCAGATAAGAACTTCCTTTCGCTTTCTCCCGCCGAACCACATTGTTCAAGTAAGTTTTCGGATCTGAACCTGGCAAGTAGTCAGGTAATGCGGCGATGGCGATTCGCTCTGGATTGAGATCGTAAAGTCGCCCCGAGGGTAGTGTCCCCAAAAACCGGTTGGTCTCCACGGTATTGGGGGGCGCCAGTGGCGGGAGTTTGGGCTCTTCGTAGGTCAGCTCCGTGGGGTCATCCTCGCGGAGAGAGGAACACCCGACTGATAGTAGACACATCGATAAAGCAAGTGCTGTCATGATCGTTATACTGTTTTTCGATTTCATTGTGTTCCTCTCTTATCCGACTGGTTCGTGCTGATGAACCGGTAGAGTCATTCGAAATGTGGTTCCCATTCCGACTTTGGATTCTCGTACCTCGATGGTTCCCTGGTGGGATTCCAGAATGCGGTGGCAAATAGACAATCCCAACCCAGTTCCCTCTGCTTTCGAAGTGTAAAAAGGGTCAAAGACCCGCCGACAAGTTTCCTCATCCATTCCGGTTCCCTCATCCCGCACCTCGACCCAACTCACCTTCTCACTTTGCTCGCAACCACTCCGGACCGTAAGAGTTCCCTCCGCGTCCATAGCCTCAATCCCATTGCGGATCAGGTTGAGTAACACCTGCTCGAGTTGATCCGAGTCCGCTTCCACTTCCAGGAGATCGGGATCGAACTCCCGAACGAACCGGACCTTGGGAAGGCTGGTCAACTCCACCCGATTCAATGTCTGAGCCAACACATCGTTCATCTGGATCGGCTCCATATTCGGCTCGGAGGGACGAGCGAAGGTTAGAAACTCGGTCACCACACGCGACAGGCGATCCGCTTCTTCGATAATATCATTACACAGTCCATTCTCTCCTGGTTGATCTTGAAAATTCTGCTGAAGAATTTCCGCACAAGCTTTGATGATGCTCAATGGGTTGCGAACCTCATGCGCCACTCCAGCGGTCAGCTGACCCAGGGCCGCCAACCGTTCTTGACGGCTGACTGTGGCTTCCAAATTCTTAATGACCGAAAGATCGGTCAAGACTGCAACCGCGCCGGTGACGGTCTCTCCTTCACGCAGGGGAGTCACTGAAACCGCCACTGGGACTACTTCCTGAGAGAGAGATTCGACAGTCATTTCTTCTGAGAAGGTGGTTTCGCCAATGTCGAGCGCACTCCTCAACCGTTCGGCGAGAGACTCGGACAGGATATCTTCAATCTGGTTCCCCTCTTCGAGACGGAGCAGACTTTGAGCGGCGGGGTTGGGGCCACGGACCTCGCCGGCGGAGTTTACCGAAAAGATCGCGCTATCGACCGAGGCCAGTACATTCTCGGTATAGTTCTGAAGAATTTGAAGCGCCTTGAATTGATCGTCGAGTTCCTCTTTTTGCGATTCAATCGTCTCAGCGCGTTCTTGGAGTTGTTTCAGGGTGGTTTGAAGCCGCTGGCGCATTTCATTGAACGTGCTTGCGAGAATTCCGATTTCGTCCCGGCTTTTCGCGACCACCGGCTCATCGAGTTTTCCATCGGCGAAGGCGGTCGCACTCGATGTCAGGACTTGGATCGGCCGTGTGATCCCTTTTGCGAAGATATAGGAAAATATCAGAGCGAAAAACGCCGCCATGGCAATCGCGAGATAGCCTTCGCCACTTGCGAGCTCTGTCCACGCAAAAACGCCACGGGGTCTGTCATAGGGTACATAGAAGATCCCGAGGAGCCTTCCCTCTTGCGATGGTGTCCTCTCAATATTAAGAACCGGGACGAATTGGTAGATCGCGTCCCCTTCCTCGACCTCTTCTTCCCAGAATGGTCCTTCCTTCTCGAGTAGAGCTCTTTTATAAAGAGGGGGATTCACTTCTTGTACCAACTGCGCTGGAAGAAAATCGATTTTCTCGGTTTCCACGATGGACATCTGGACCATTGCCAGGTCATTAGAAATATCGGATGGATTGATGGATAAGGGTTGACTACTCAGGTTGCCGACCGCCAGAACACCCTTGAAACCTTTCTCGGGAACCGAAAGCGAAGCGAGGATGGGGAGGAAGTATTCATCGCTAACTCCGCCAATGTTCTTGTGGAAGAGGTGAATTTTTTCGGAAACCGGTTCCAGTTCGTATGGTATGATTCGGACAAACTCATAGAGCTCTTCCAACAACTCGATGCGATACTTTAATTCCTCGATTTCTTCCTTGGACTTGGCCTGCAAAAGGAACCTGAGGAAGGCCTGTGTGTCCATTGGCGAGTTCGGTATTTCGAGTCCAGCGAAATCGAAACCTTCCGAACCGATGATTTCGTCGGCGATCCTCCTGACTCGTTCGGTTTGTTCGCTATCCATGATCTCGGAGACATACACATTCCGAAGCTGCTGAGCGTTGGGGGCCTTGGCTTCCTCGAACTGCTCAGTCCATGACCGAAGGATCAACCTGGGCAACATCTGGAAGGCGACGACGAATCCAACCAAACTCACCAGAACGAACGCGAGAGTCAGCTTGGCCTGCAGTCCGAGCCCGCTGGGATGGGTGGAGGGTGTCTTGGATTGGCTCATTCGTTCGGTCGATGGATCATGCGAGTCTTTCGTTGAATAACGAATTCTACCACCACTCCTGCTGTTTCTTGGAGCATTATTCCCCGTTAGAGGAAGGTTACCTGATGTGAACTCTAATTGAAATACCACAACACAATTATTTTCAATAGGTTACGTTTATGGCCAAGTATCAAAAGAGATACCGGGAGGAGGCTTCCGCCCGGAGGCCGGAATGACCGATGATTAAAGAGAAAAAGGGACCGTCGATGTTTTGGTCGCCCAATGATAGGATTCATTCAGGAGTTGTGGAGGAGGATTTTCATCTCATGGTGGTGGCGATTGCGGTTTCTTCGATTGTGGCCTTTTTACTGGCTTACCGTTTCTATGGAACATTTATTCAAAACCAGGTGCTCGGGGTCGACCCGCATCGGTTAACTCCTTCTCATGAAATGGAGGATGGGATCGATTATATTCCCACCAACCGATTCGTACTGTTCGGCCATCATTTCGCCTCGATTGCGGGACTCGGTCCAATTCTCGGCCCCGCCATCGCGGTGGCATGGGGATGGCTCCCTGCCCTCATCTGGATCGTAATCGGTTCCATCTTCATGGGGGCCGTTCATGACTTTTGTTCTCTCGAACTCTCCCTGCGTTACAAAGGACGTTCCATCGGAGAAATCACCTCGCGCGTCATCGGCGACCGAGCGCGCCTGCTGTTTCTCCTCATCATCTTCTTCCTGCTCTCGCTGGCCATGGGAGTTTTCGCGATCACGATCGGAACACTGTTCTCTTCCCATCTGGACCCCGCGAAACAGTACTCCGGTTATCCCGGCGCGATTCTCCCCACCTTCGGGCTCATGGTGATTGCCTGTGTCATGGGCGTCCTTGTCTACAAAAAAAATGTACCCCTCGGAATCGCTACCTTCGGCGGATTGGTTCTCCTCCTTGCGATCACAGTCCTTGGAATCGAATACCCGATTCATGCAGTGGAAACCCTTGGTCCCAATTTGAACTTAAGTGTCAGCACGACCTGGGTAATCATCCTGCTCGGTTATGCCTTCATCGCCTC
>JAJDBZ010000710.1 GCA_029261095.1 Candidatus Omnitrophota bacterium
GACTACACTTCGAACTCGGTGAGTACTCGGTCTGTCTGGTGCGCTTTCAGGAGGCTCACAGCGTTGGGATGCTTCAACCGATCAGTTACGGTCTCATGGGGCGTGGTTTCTTTGAACTCGATCGGTATACGGAAGCGACGGACTGCCTCGAAAAGATGCTTGAGATCGAGGAAGAACCCTCGTTACGGAAGATCGCATTTTATTACGCGATTCTTGCATACCTGAGTGAAGGTTCCATTTTCCCGGCGCGTAAACTCGCCAACCGTCTTCTTGGTGAAAACGAGGTGGACCCCATTGTCTACTCGGTTTTGGCGGAGCGTTTCCAGGACAACCGCTGCTTGAGCGTCGCCAAACAGCTCCTTGAGAAAATCAGTGCCGAGTCCCAGGATCTCGAAACGCGATTGGAACACCTCGAGTACGATCTTGAGCAGGCTGAATCTTTTATCCCCGAACTCTATTCCTGTGAGGAAGAGTCACTCCTACACCATCTCCACCACCTTGCCCAATACGGAAGTGAGAAGGTTCATCGAGTCTTGATCTCGTTAGTCCAATCGCCCTCTCAGTTGGTTCGTGAAGGGATTCTATCCTATTGCCGACGATTCGGGTTCGAAGTTCCAAAAGGCGTCCTGAAAGAGTGCTTGAACGATACAGATTTGGTTCATGAAGCCACCCTCCGCTATGTTGCATCCACCTATGACCGGGCTTTCATGGACCTCCTAATCGCCAACATCAACCACCGTTCGCGGGAGGTTCAATCGGCGGTTGCGCGGTATCTGGAACGGCGCGGTGGTCCGATCCATCTTCCCCTCTTGGAGGGGCAGATGGAGATCGCCGAGGGAGCCGGGATTCGAAGACAGCTGCAGCGTGCCATTAACCAGATCAAACGCCGCCACACAGAACAGACTGAGAGACTTGCGACCCACTCCGGCCAGTTTCGGAAAACTTCCAACCTTCGTGCTCGACGCGATTGGCAAGATCTCTTTCAGTGGCTGGGTGGATCGGTGGTTGTCGCATACCTTCTCTATCGGATCGTCCAGTCCTTTTGGTAAACCGGAACTGGTAGATTCGAATTCTCTCCAATACCCCTCCCCTTAGCGGCGGACAGAGGTAGCCGTCCGAAGCAAAACGATCAAAAATCCCCGTACGTTTGTATGTTTGCGACGGACATCTCCTGCAACGATTCGGTCGAAGCTTCGGGTATCCGGACGCATTCCAAACTCATCCATTCTCTGTGATCGAGGAGGACATCCGAAATGAATCATGAATTCCGATCGACTCGCCGCAAGTTCATCAAGACTTCGACTCTGTCCACTGCGGCAATTTCTTTCCCCATGATAATCCCCGCGAGTGCGTTGGGGAAAGGAGGTGCAACTCCGCCGAGCGAGCGGATTACCTTGGGAGTCATCGGAATCGGCCCTCGCTGCAGATACGTTCTGGGCGGAATCCTTCCTCAATCGGATGTCCAGTGTGTCGCTATCGCGGATGTACAAGCCACACGACGGGATGAAGGAAAGAATCTTGTGGATGAACATTACGGCAACCGGGATTGCGTTCTTCTCCGAGACTTCCGGGAATTGCTCGACCGGAATGACATCGACGCGGTCCTCATCGCGACCGGAGATCGTTGGCACACTCCCGCATCCGTCTTGGCGGCGGAGGCGGGGAAGGATGTGTATAGTGAAAAGCCATGTGGGTTAACCATAGCCAATTGTCAGGAACTCGCCGAAACGATGGCGCGTACGGGCCGGGTCTTTCAAGCGGGGACACAGCGACGGAGTGTCGCGAATTTCCAACAGGCTGTCGATCTCGCCCACTCTGGAAGACTCGGCAACATCCACACACTTCACGCCACTGTCTACACGCCTGAAATCAGGACGAAATGGTTGCAGAGTGAGCCGACACCCGATCCCGACACCGTCGATTGGAACCTGTGGCTCGGACCTGCCCCTTGGCGACCTTACAATAGTGAGTATGTCCGTGGAGGGTGGCGCGGGTACTACGACTTCGATTCG
This sequence comes from Candidatus Omnitrophota bacterium, assembly GCA_029261095.1. Classification (GTDB taxonomy): domain Bacteria; phylum Hinthialibacterota; class Hinthialibacteria; order OLB16; family OLB16; genus JACKFH01. Next base: position 2,013 of record JAJDBZ010000710.1, read on the forward strand.
GGTGCTCGATTGTTGGATTGGGGCGCGCACACTGTCGACCTCTGTCAGTGGGCGAATCAAGCGGACGACACGATGCCGATTTCTTTCGAGCCTATGGAAAAGAATATCACAGCCCACTACGCCAATGGAGTCAAGTTGATTATACATTTCCTGGAAACACCCTTCGCAGAGCGTCCCGGATGGATCCAAGAACTAGGGACTTGTCCCGTTCGTTTCGAGGGTGATGATGGTTGGGTGGAGGTTGGCGACAGCGGTGGAATCGAAGTCTCTTCGGCATCGCTCAAGAACGAATTGGCGCCATTACCCGAAAGTGGGTCCGGTTTGGATGTGCAATCCCACTCCCGAGATTTCTTCAATTGCATCAAGTCGCGGGAGGCCACTGCGGCCAATCCGAAGGTCATGCGGCATTCGCATATCGCTTGCCATGCTGCGGCCCTATCCTGGATGTTGAATCGCAAGCTGACTCTCGACCCGGAGAAGGAGGCCTTTGTCGGTGACGACGAAGCCAACGGATTGCGTTCAAGGCCAGCTCGCGAATGGAGCGTTTGATCTAGTTTTGCGGATATTTTAGAGATTTCGTGATTCGAATGATCCATATATGAAATTTCTGTAAGCTTTCTCCCATCCTTTTTCGTTATTCTAAGTGAACCCAAAAGACACGATCCCACGGGAGGCGGTTTTGGAAGACCCGGAGTTGGTTAAAAGAATCCGCCAGGGAGATCCGGACGCTTTCCGGGACCTCTTCGAGAGGCATCGGAGAATGATCTACACCCTAGCTTATCGGGTGACCCTCCACGAGGAGGAGGCGCTCGATGTGACCCAACAGGTGTTCGTCCGCCTCTCGGAGAAGATCCATCTCTACGACGGGAAGGGGTCATTCGGTGGATGGCTTTCAACTCTCGCGGTCCGGATGGCGATCGACCGCACCCGATCGAAGACTCGTCGCGAGATTCCCATGGCTCCCGAAACTTTTGAAGACCAGGAGACACTCCTGGGTCGTGAGGGAGCAAGCCACCCGCGCGCCATACTCGAACGGCAGCAAACAGTCGAACGAGTGGAAATCGCCATGAGCAAACTCTCGCCGCAACAAAGGGCGATATTGCTCCTCCAGTTGCATGAGGACCTCGGCCCGAAAGAGATCGGCGAGCGTCTCGACCTCCCCGCCCAGCAAGTGCGAGCGCAACGCGCCAGGGGGATTGAGAAACTGAAAAACCTATTGAGAAGGGATTTAGAACCTTGACCGACTCGAAAACCGAAACATTGGTTGACTATCTTTTGGGAGGACTCTCCGAAGAAGAGAAGGCGGAAATTGAAACGAAACTCCAAACCGACGCGAGTCTTCAAGAGGAGTTGGAGTCGTTGAAGGAGACACTTGGGGCGGTAGCCGATTGGGTGGAATCGGAACCGCCTGGCATGGATGCCTTGGAGAACCTGCCCGTTCCCAACCCGGAGGTCATCCAGCTTAGGCCAAGTGGGTGGGGAAGATTCAGTCGACTGGCCTCGCAAGCGGTTGCGGCGTGTTTGATTTTCTTCTGCGGATACCTTTTCGGCAACGATGCCGCGGAGATTCCGGAAACGAAGCCCACGCCCGAGGTGGTTCAAGCGCCGCCCACCGTGACGCCGACGGCCGAACCGACTCCAGAACCCAAACCGCGAAGGGGGCATCACCGGACTTACGAAGAGAACGGAAGAATCATCATCGAGACCACTCTGCCCGCGAGCGGCGGTTCAGCGGTGTGGGTGGTCGATGGGAATTTTCGAATGGCGGGGGAGTGAGAACTCTCGTGGCGCCGTCTTCCGGACGGCTATGTGTTTGAATCACGAAAGACGCGAAAAAGGCCGAAGGGCACGAAGAAAAGACAAAAGTCCCAGGCCAAGAATCATCGTGGCAGGTGTTGAAAAGGAGAGACGTAATGCACACACCAAATACATTCGGAAGAAAAGATGGAAGTGTTTTCTGGCTAGAGCGAATTATTGTTACCCTGATCCTCTTTCTCATCTTCATTCCCCTGGAGGCTTTTCCACAGGGTTTCGGTAGTGGCAGAACATCAGAAGACCTTTTCCCAAGAGACGATTCAAGAACGCTCAAGAACACTCAAGAAGAATTCCGCCTTTTCCCCGGCGAGTCCTACACCTCGCTGGGCGTGACCGTGACCTGGGAAGTGAATGACACCACACAAGAGGCAAAGGAGCAGAACCACTTCCTCCACCTGAAAGGTCCAAATTCCGAGATCCGCGATGTAACGATCGAGGCAGTGTCGGGCCAGAAAACTGCTTTTCTCGATGATGTCTTGATCTACTACTCGGCCTGCGTCGAGGAAATCCGAATGCGCACTTCCTCAGACCCGTCATCGCGCGGCGGAGGCGGGTTTCGCATCGAAAAGCACATCCGGTCTCTGATCTGTGGGGCAATGTCTCAATCATCCAGTTTCACGGTCATGCACCGAGTGGATAACCCCCGAATGTTCGTTTCCCATGTAAACCCACTTAGAATCAATCAATTCCGGTTAACCGTTTCTTCGGAAACGATTTCGTATCCCGACGGTTCCGATTACATGGAGATCATCGCTACAGACAGCGTATCAGGAGAGACCGAGACGATCCCAGCAGCGAATGATGCAAATAGGTCAATTGGAAGATTTAGCGTTTACGTTAAGTCTACCAACGTTTTCACAAAAACAGTTGGCCTCCATGTGACGACGCAACCCGACCTGTCCATCCGTGGGGAGGATGCTTGGGCGGGAGATTTCTCAAGTGCACCGAACACGCCCCTAGAGGAAGTTCTTAAAAACCTCGCAAAAGACTACGGTTTTGAAACTGAATGGCTTGAACACGAAGGACATCCGGAATCTGTCCAGTTTGCGAAGGAAACCCGATCCGTCAACCGGGTTGCAGGAGAAACTGTAGATGCAGTTGTTCAAGACATCGATCCCTCCCACCCTGTCACCTTCGAATGGAAAACCCCCACCCTCCTCTCCGTCTATCCCGCTGGGTACGAAGAAGTCCTCAAAGGCAAAGAACTGGCCGAGGCCAGGGATCTCGCAAAAGAAAACTTCGAGAAAACTCATCGGTTCGAAACCCAAAACTACCACCTCACAGAGATCACTTCGATCACCGCGAAGGCTGTGATCGACCAAGAACTCCGTGCCTACGCCCTTCTTGGAACGGCTGTCGAAACGTATAAAGCCGCCGGGATGGAGAATAACCCCAACGCCCTTATTGAGCGTTGTATCGCCGACGAAAAAGCCAACACAGTCATCGTCACCGCCATCCCCGAAACCCACCAGAAGATCGAGGAGCTCCTCGCGAGGATGGAGGCAGTCCTCGAAGTGAAACAGGCCGAGAAAGCCGAGCCGCTGGAGTTGTATCAGATTGAGGTGGCGCTGCTTCAGGCGGTGGAGACCTCGGTTTCGAGCGCGACTCCAGTGTATATGGCGAAGTTGAACCAGACGATTGAAGATATCTCCGTTACCGATGAAGACATAGAAGAGGTCATCCAGATGCTTTCGGAACTCACCGGCGTGAGCATCAATGTGGATCCTCAGGCTCTGGGCCAGAGAGTCACCCTGAACATCGTTTATTCGACTCCCGCCATCGAGATCCTTCGACTCATCGCGGACATGCATCTACTATGGATCGATTTCCAACACTCCTCCGTCCTCCTTCGATGGGGGAGAAAAGATACAAGGGTGCCACCGGCAGACCCCTCCGATTATGGTCTCAAGCCAGAAGACCTCGACAGGTTCAAGATCAATGAGGTCTCCGAACTCGGTCGATCCATCCAATCCATCACCAACTCTCCGGCGGGCGGTACCTTCTCCGTGGCGATGGGCGAACGGTTTCAATGCGAAATGTCCTTCCAGGATTTTCGGGAGCCTTATCTGATCGTGAAAGGGATTGTCGAACAGGGAGACCGGGCGATCGTCGACTCCACCCTCTTCCTCGAAAAGGACAAACCCTCCATCCTCGCCATTACCAATATGAGAGACACGCTCATCCTGGTTGTCCGGTTGTTGGAGATCCGGTAACGGTGTGAGTTTCAGGGGCCGGCGAAATAAGTCTGGTAAATGAACCATCCTGCGATGACCAGGATGAGGAGGATCAGGCCTATCAGGACACGCTGAAATTGATTGGCCGGCGGGTATTCTTTCACATCCGGTTTTTTTCGGGGTTTCTCGGAAGAGGGTCGGGTGGATGATGCCCTGGCGGGAGTATCGCTCTCTTCCAACTCGAAGACCGATTTGACCTTCCGAGGTTTACGGGCGGATTTAGGGATGTGCTCAAGATCGTAGAGGACCCCCGAATAATCGGAATACCGTTCGTCCGCGGGTACGATACCCCATAACTTTTTGATAATCACTTTGATTCCCGGCGGGTCGAGATCGACGGTTTCAAGGTGGCGGATGTTTTCGTCAGGCCCCTGCCCGGGAAAATATTGTCGACCGCCGATCATTTCAAAGAAGATGACTCCCAGGCTGAAACGATCCCGAGAGAAAGGATCGCGCGGCCCTTTCTCGAAAAACCGTTTGAGTTTGGGATCGCCTGAGAAGGGGACTCCAAAATCGGCGACCTTCAGGGTTCCCTCTCGATCGAAGAGGATGTTTTCGGGGTGAAGGTGGCCATGGTGAACCTTGTACCCGGCCGCTTCTTTCAATCCCTGGACCATCGATTTCATGAGGCGAATGGCTTGCTCCTCTTTGATCCGTGCGGGATGTTTGATGCGATCTCCGAGACTTCCGCCCGCGAGGTATTCACGGATGACAATGTAATGAGAACTTCCCTCTCCCAGCCCCAAGACCTCAGCGACATTGGGGTGATCGATCTTGGCTCTCATTCTAGCCTGTTCGAGCAAATGAGTGCTCTTCACATTTCGTATGATGAGCATCCGACGCATCCCCTTATGCTCGGCGATCTGGGTGCGACAGACATCGTTGTCGGTAACTACCGACAAGAACTCATAGTTCTCTTCGAACAAGTCCTTTTTGTCGTCGGTGACCACATCTTCGAAATCTTCGCTGATCACCTTCTCCGCGCCAAAGACCTTTTCCCGCAGTTGAATCAGAAACTTCATGAGGGTTGAGGCATTCTTCATTCGAGATACTCGATCTGGCATTAAACACTTCTGAATGGCTCGACCGAGTGGGGCGGGAATATCCGAATTCAGTTCGCAGGGATCGATTTCGGAGGTTGCTTTTACATCGGAGTCGGTGAGAGACTCGAACATGACCACGCCCAAAGAATAGACATCAGCGCGCTCGTCGATATCGGAGGCGCCTTCATCCTGCTCCGGTGACATATACTTGGGAGTGCCGAGAATGAGGGTTTCGTTGTCTTTAATCTTTGTCCCGCCCACATCCAACAATCTTGCGATTCCAAAATCAAGCAGCTTTGCGACATGATTCCGATCGACCATGACATTTCCCGGTTTGATGTCCCGATGCAGAATTCCCATTCCGTGCGCATAAGACAGGGCATCGCAGATCTGGATGAAAATATCCAACCCAGTTTTTAGGTCGACACTCTTTAGGAACTGGTTTAGTGTCGACCCCTCCACATACTCCATGACAATGTACAACACATCGCCTACCTGTCCCTGTTCGATCACTCGGACAATGTTTAGGTGATCGAGTTTGGCGATGATTTTCCCTTCGCTCTGAAACTGTTGCACAACCGATTCATATTCCATCTTGCTCAGGTCGAGAGTCTTGATGGCAA
>JAJDBZ010000072.1 GCA_029261095.1 Candidatus Omnitrophota bacterium
CCGGCTGGGCGGGTTCGATTCGAATGACTTCGTTCTCGACCACGACGACCTGTTTATCATTAGTGGTCAAATGGCCAGCGCCTTGAGCCCTTTCACGGACTCGTTGGACTGCATCCAGGAGTTCGGTTTGTTGGTAATACATGGCATCCCCCAAGCGGCCGGTCCAATCGATCCCTTCATCCATCATGATCAGGACATCGGGATATCGGAGCAGCGCGATCACGCTCGAATCCCATGTCGATTCTTGAGGAGGTTCGACCACGCCTTGATTCGCGTTCAGGTAACGGGATGCTTGAACAATTTGTAATGGAAAAGTCGATGCGGGAAGGACGACTCCGATCAAGGGATCGGGGTAAAGGGCGATCGGAGCAACGAGCGCTTCCAATTCAGTGGGGGTTAAAGGTTGGTATGGGTTTTCGGCTGGTGGTTGGGCATAGGTGAAGGGTTCCTGGGCGATGCAAGGTGAAATCCCGATCAACAGCGCGACCAGGACGCCGCCTGTGATCCAGCGCATGGTAGTCATTATTCTTCTCCTTCTCTTCACTAAGGCCGGTCGATACCGAGACCGGTCCACTCCCTTAACGAATCGGAAAGCACGATTTGCGGATGTAACAGTGATGAAAGTCCGAGGCCAGGGGCCAAAATCATCGTTACCTTTACTTTAAAGGTAGAAGCCTCGCGGATCAATGCAGCCACCCCGAGGGGAATATACCCTGGCCGTTATGCTGGTAGAAAAATCAAAAAAACAACTAGGCGATTTCAGCCAATCGGGTTAGGATACATCATCATTAGGAACGGGAGCGATGATGACCGACCTCCATCCCGAGTTGCAATCCTGGCTTGAGACCGCAACGGAGAACTTGACGGAAGCCGGTCGAGGTAGGGTGATTGATGAGGCCTTGGAGGGATACCTCGTGCTCGGCTGGAATCGAGCTCGTGCCGAGGGTTTGGGCGAGGAGAAATCTTTCGCGGCTGCGATGCAATCGTTGGGGAACCCTCGTTGGGCTGCAAAGAAATTCGAGGAAACCTACCTGACCAAGGATGACATGAAGGCGCTCAAGCCAATTGAGTACAAGTTTCCCTGGACGAAGGGTAAGAGTGGCGATGGACCGCAATCAGATAGTGTGTGGAAACCGACGTACGCGATATACCTCTCTCTTCTGGCACTACTCCTAGGCGCAATCGCGATCTTCTCTCCCACCTACTCTGCAGAGGTTGGTCGATTAAAGATGATATCAACCTTTGTTCTATTCATTCTTGGCGTAGGAATATTGTTCGCTCTAATCAATATTGTGGTCATCGTACCATTGGCTTCTTACCAGAAAAAACTTCTTCGAACGTATGTGTCCTGTGAGGCTTTACATAAAATCGCAGGGATTCGGATTATTGAGGGGTTAGTGATTGCCCCCATCGGACTGATCGTGTACTGGATGTCATATTCCTTCGCTTCCGGAGGAGGAGGGGAAGAGGATGTGACCTTTTTCGCGATTTTCGTTTCTTTGGCATTTTTCATTTTGCAGCATATTGTTCAAAGGCTTTGGCAGGTTCGAAATGTCTACCATAAGGTTAGAAACGGGCCTTTACCGATATGACAGACCTCCACTCCGAGTTGCAATCTTGGCTTGAGACCGCGACGGAGAACCTTGCGCCGGAGGGGAAGGCGCGGGTGGTGGCGGACGTGGTGCGGAGGTACGAATCAAGGGTTCAGGAGGAACTTGTCCAGTCTGGAGAAGATCTTATGGTGTCTGAAAAACTGGCATTGAAGAATCTAGGAGATCCGGTGCGGGCGGGTAAAGAATTCGAGGAGATGTACCTCACTCAGTATGAGGCGTGTTTCCTCACCCCTGTCGATTTCAAGGCTTTCTTCTTTTCAAACAAACCTGATCCTTCGGCACAACCCTTTCAGTGGTGTGTTGAATACACATTGATACTGGTTCTCATCGCTATGCCACTCCTGCCCGTTATCTACTTGACGCCACTGTCCACGATGCTGGCAGTCCTGTTCTGGGTGGGCGGGTTTCTGCTGAAAGCCGCGGGAGTATTGACGTTTATGTTGATCATGGCCGGGGCGTGTTTTATTTTTTTCGAAACTTTGGTGAGGAAAGTATTAAACGGACCCATCGACAAACAAACATTTAAACGTGTACTGGCATTGCGGTTCTGTTTCGTTCTTTCGGTTCCAACTACCTGGGCTATGGTGAGTTTTGCGATAACCAACAGTCTAGCAACTGCGCTCGAGAGGTTTTTCTCTCTAGGATTCTCCATTCTTGTCGTCCTTTCTTTCACGGTCTTAATCCCGCAATTCAGGATCTACAAGAAACTCCCGCGAGAGTCGCATACCTTTTGAACGGACTCTCAGGTTCGAGATCGTATCTCCCTTCTAATTCCTCGGAAAAAGAAATCGAGACCTTTGGTAAACCAAGACAATTTGCACCATTAGTCTCCAGCGAATCTTTCGAGGTATCGTTCGATCAGCTCCCCAGATTCTCCATGACAAATGTCCCCTTCTTATTGGAGACGATGATATCGGGGTAACCGTTGCCGGTGATGTCCTCGACCACAAACTGGGTTCCGATGCCGGAGTTGTCATCGATCTGGTGGGGAGTCCATTCCGGTTTCCCATCCTGCACATGGTATTCGAACCAATAGAGGACTGCGGGATCGTTTCCACCGGGGTCGTGACCATTGTGGGCGAAGAACCGTTTGCCGGTGACCAGATCGGGCTTGCCATCCTGGTTCATGTCGGCGAAACACATTGAGTGTGTTTGCGAAAACTCTTTCTCTTGGATGGTGTGCTGGGTCCAGGTCTCTTTTCCATCGCTATCCTTGCCCTGTTCCCACCACCAGATCCCAAACTGGTGGGCCGATGAGGAGACAATATCGTTGTCGCCATCTTCATCGAAATCGTAGACGATCATATGGGCACAGGGTGGACCGAGGTTCGCGGGATGGAAAGTCCAATTCGGAGTGCTCCGATCTTCGGGAGACTCCCACCAACCCTCGTTGACCACAATGTCGTTGCGACCGTCACCGTTGATGTCCCCGATTCCCATACCATGCGAATACTTGTCGGTGGCAGGCGCATTGGTGGAGCTGACAATGGTGCGCGCGAATTCCGTGCCGCCCTCCTTTTGAGGGGCTTCGAACCATGCCCATTGGTTTTCGGGGTGGTAGGGAAAGATCAAGTCCTTTCGGCCATCGCCGGTGAGGTCGGCGACATGGGGGGACTCGTTGCAGACCGATTGCCAGATGGCGTGCTTCTCCCAGTGACCCTCTTTGTTCTGCGGATTTTCGTACCACCACCCCGGCGCGCCCGGGAAACCGACCAGGATAAAATCTTCCCAACCATCGTTGTTCACATCCATGGAACCATTGACGAACGAATCGGAGTAACCTTTATCAAATTCAAAATTCCCGGGTTCACGGATCTCGTGTTTGTCCCAATTGGGGGCTTCGTACCAATAACAACCCGCGAGAACATCTACCTTCCCATCCTGATTGACATCGGCGACCGCGCAACCCTCGGAGAAGAAGACCTCGTTAAGGACATGCTTTTTGAATTTGATCTCCTCGCCAGCGCTCGCGGCGAGGGTGAGCGAGAGGGTGATGATGAATAGCAAATTTTTCACTTTGGGATCCTCCACAATTGATGCTTTTTTTTGAATCACGAAGGGGCGCGAAGGGGGCCGAAAGACACGAATGGTGAACAGAAATCTCCGATTTTTGTTCTTCGTGTTTTTCGGCCTTTTTCGTGTATTTCGTGGTTCAAACCAAATCGCAAGCCTCGGCGGGCATCCATTTTTCCGGTTGCCCTTTCCATTTGACATTACACCCGATGGGGTTGGTAACCGGTGTGCTCGCCGGTTTGCTTTCGA
>JAJDBZ010000711.1 GCA_029261095.1 Candidatus Omnitrophota bacterium
TTTTTTGAAATCGGTCTGAGCCATCGCGCACAATGCCCCGTAAATAATGTTGATGACCGCGAGTACCGCCAGCGGTGTGCAGAACCAGGCGGTGGCCATCGGGAAGACGGGAAAGCTGATGCGAAAAATCGCATAGGTACCCATCTTCAGGAGAACTCCGGCGAGGATCACACTGATTGCGGTCGGCGCTTCAACATGGGCATCTGGAAGCCAAGTGTGGAAAGGGAAAGCGGGAATCTTGATCGCAAAGGCAACATAGAGCCCAAGGAAGAGGGCGATCTTGACGCCCCAGGTGAGAGAGGCGAGTCCATCGTGTCCGGGGAGTTCGACCAAACTGAAGGTTCCGGTCTTCCAATAGAGCACCAGCATCGCAATGAACAGGAAGATCGAACCGAACAGGGTATAAAGAAAAAACTTGATCGCTGCGTACTCTTTTCGTGGGCCGCCCCAGATGCCAATCAAGAAATACATGGGCAAGAGCATCAGTTCCCAGAAGACATAAAAGAGAAACAGGTCGAGAGCAACAAAAGTCCCGATCATCCCACCTTCGAGGAGGAGGAACAGTGCAAAGTATCCACGAACTTTGTCACCGATTCCCCAAGAAGCCAGAATACAGAGGGGACAGAGAAACGCGGTGAGGAAGACAAATGGCATCGACAGGCCATCGACCCCTACATGGAAGTGAATGTTGAATGTTTCGATCCAAGTGACTCTAGTCTCGTAAACAAACGGCATCGGGTGGGTCGAAGATTCTGAGAGCCCGACCGCGCGATAGGCTTCGCTAAAATTCCACATCATCGGACAAGCGATCGCAAGGACTAGGAGAGTCACGGCCAGGGAGGATTTCCGAACGGTTTCATTGGGCAATGGGGCCAGGGCCAGAACGCACCCAGCGATGATGGGTAGAAAAGTGATGAGGACCAAGCCAGACATTTCTTTCGTACTCTCCTTAGAGAAGTTTTAATATTTCACATTAACCTGCCGCCCAGGACTGAAGTCCTGGGCTAACCATACGAAGTCGGCTTCGCCGACTGGGTGCAGTCCACGAAGTGGACTTGGTATGGTTAGCGCGGGGTTTCAACCCCGCGTGGAGTCCGACATCAAGCCCCGACAAAAAAACTCCGGACTATCATCCAAAGGATGACCATCGTTCCAAATGCCCCGCCCACTTTGAGGGCATAATCCTGTATCACGCCGGATTCGATCTGGCGAACCTTTTGTCCGTAGTGTTGGCAGACTTCAGCAATCCAATCGACTAACCGGTCGACCACACGCAGATCAAAGCGCCCGCTCATGTTCGAGCCGACCACGGTCATTTTTCCAGCACCATTGACAATGCCATCGATCACTCGGAGGTCGAACCGCGCGAGAACATTCCGAATGATTTCGACCCCTCGATAGAGAGTTCGATCATAGAACTCGTCGACGTAGTATTTGTTGTAGACGAGTTCGTAGACCGGGCCCATCGCCCGCACGCACTTGTTTGGATCGATGACCCGGAATCGTTCCCAATAGGTGAATGCGGAAAGGATGATCCCCGAGGTGGCCACGAGGATAGATAAGATCATTGCAAGGACATGGGCGGAATGGTGGACATCGTGTTCGGAGTGGGCATGGACAGCGCCAGAGGGTGCAGCATGTTCTGTATGACTCACATCCTGAGCGAAGGCCGCACTGGAGAAGAGGGGTTCCGATTGAGCATGATGGCTAACCTGGGCTTCGACTCCCCAAGGAACCACTCGATCCTGGAAAAACGACCCGAGACCCAAATGGGGCCAACCCGAACAAATGGCGAGAATAGCCAGGACAACGAGCGGCGCCTGCATGGTCCAAGGCCCCTCATGGGCATGCTCCCAAGCGTGACGGTCGCGAGGTTTCCCGGTAAAGGTCATGAAGATCAGGCGGAACATGTAGAAGGCAGTGATTCCCGCCGCCAAAAGAAGGGCGATGAAAATGATTGCGTGATGAGGGTCGACCATTCCTTTCTCGAGTGCGCCTGCCAAGATCATATCTTTGCTATAGAACCCTGAGAAAAAGGGGACACCCGAAATCGCCAGTGTCCCGATGACCATTGTGATAAATGTCACCTTGGTTTTTCCGGCTAAGCCCCCCATGTTTCGCATATCTTGCTCATGGTGAAGCGCGTGGATGACCGAACCGGAACAAAGGAAGAGGAGCGCCTTGAAGAAGGCATGGGTGGTGAGGTGAAACAGGGCGGCACTATAGGCTCCCACCCCCAAGGCGGCGACCATGTATCCAAGCTGACTGAGCGTTGAATAAGCAAGGACTCTTTTGATATCGAACTGAGTGATGGCGATGGTGGCGGCCATGAAAGCGGTGAATGTTCCGATATAGGCAATGACCAGGAAGGCGGTATCGTCGAAGACCGGGAACAGGCGGGCGACCAGATAAACTCCTGCTGCAACCATGGTGGCGGCATGGATCAATGCGCTGACTGGGGTGGGGCCCTCCATCGCATCGGGGAGCCAAACGTGCAGTGGGAACTGAGCCGACTTACCCACTGCTCCACAGAAGAGACCGAGACCCATAAAAGTGAGAGCCCAGGGGTGATCGGCCATGGCTCCTGCTTCGAGCGCCCCAAAGATCTCGCGAATCGAAAAAGTGTGTAGGTGAGAATAGACAAGGTAGAGACCGATGGCGAATCCGAGGTCGCCGACCCGGTTGGTTAAGAAGGCCTTCTTCGCCGCCGCCGCCGCGCTCTCCTTGTTGATAAAGAAACCGATCAGCAGAAACGAAGAGACACCCACCAGTTCCCAACAGA
>JAJDBZ010000712.1 GCA_029261095.1 Candidatus Omnitrophota bacterium
AGTCGCCCGAAGAAGTCTCCGGGTCCCGCTATCTACATTGAATCGATGGTTACCGGTAAGAACGCTTGGGAGCGCCTCCTGGTTCGTCCAGTTACCGGCCACTATTCCTTTCGAGGGATGATGGAGGCTTTCTCACAAAAAAATACCCCCCTCCCCTCTACGATCCCGCTTTCACAGATCGAAGAGGGGAGGGAGTAAGCTGTAGATTATCATTGAGTCTTACTCAAGACTCTTTGGGCTACGACATAAACACTCTGGCGCTTAGTCGAAGAGCGCCCAGTTCTCATTGGCGGCGCCTGGGAACATCCCGACAGCATCGCCCACGAGATCGACCGTCAATGTACCGGTCACAAAATCGTTGGATTCGACCTCGAGAGTCGCCATCAACCCGGCGGTGGGCTGAGTGACTGTCGGATCGAATGCCACCTTGACCGAGACCGGGCAAGACTTGTTGACCACGACGGGGGGGATCGGTGTGACTCCCCATTCGGTTCCATCCGGTCCCACCAGGTTCAGCGCGGAAACCGCGACGTTCTGCACATTCTCGCTGAAGATCTGGACCGGTTGAATCTTCGGCTGGGCGGCGGGGAGGAAGTCGGGTACGACTACATCCACCTCAAACCCAGTCCCTTCGGTGTAGTCCAACAAAACGGTGGGGATGTTAACCACCGCATTGAAGTTCGCATTGGTTCCAATCGGATTGCCGGAAGCGTCGGCGACCAACACGGTTGCATCGTTGATCCGGAAATCGGACGCGGTCATCAGCGGCGGACTCACCGTGGTGTCGTTGTACAGCGGGTCGACCTGGATATCATTGGGACCGACTGGGAATGTCCCGTATGAATTGCTGACCACGTTGTTGTAATCCCAGACAACGGTGTCATCCACCAAGTCGGTTCCACCAAGCAACTGACCGCTACCGCCTCCATTTACACTCAATCGGAAATTACAATTGGTAACCGTTAGGTTGTTCGCACTGGGACTGCTACTTGTCAAAAGCCTCATTGGAAAATCGGCGATAAAATCGCAATGATCGAATACTGCGGTAGTCGGCCCAGAACCCGCTTGGTCATCGAACATGAAGAACCCAAATCCACCACCTTCGTCGCAACGGATGACGCTATTGGTGAAGTTAAAAGTGTTCGCTCCTCTTGAATAGACAGCACTGAAGCCGCCTCCGCCGAGTCCGCTTTCGTGGATGTACGAGTTATCGACATTCATTGTAAAACCACTGACGGCAAAATCGAAGAAGACGGCGTCGAATGTGGATTGGATGTAGCTGTTCAGAATATTGATGGTTCCGGTGTTGGCGGCAACGACAAAGATAGCGTCGCGTCCCATGTTTCTGAAATTACAGCAGTTCATAGTGAAAGTGCCGCTGAGGTTGTCGAGCCGGATAATAAATGATGGAACCGGAAGCCCCAGGGTAGCGTTGAGACCGTCCGCGTCCACGTTGTTCATATAGACATCGCCGCTGCCCGCGTCGGGACGATAGACATAAGTGTTCCTCATGTTGACGATGCCGAGGTTTTCGTAGACGACTAAGCCGGACGCGTGTTGTGGCCGGAATACATGGCTGAGCGTTCCAGCGCCGCCATCATTCTCATCCATGATGATTCTTCCACCCGAGTTTGAACCAAACTGGAAGGGGACATCGGAAAAAATCATGTAACTGTTGGAGCCGTCGTAACGAAGCACTGGGCTTTCGCACGGGGCGGCCTCGATCAAGATACCAGGTTTCTGTATGTTGAGCGTTTCCGCGTATACGCCGCTATCTTCGATACGGATCGTTCCATAGTCGGCGACTGCATTGATCGCGTCCTGGATACTCGCGTAGTCGGTGGGGACACGGATCACGAGATCGTCAACGCAGGTCTGGGCCGGGAATACCGCGTTGTTTCCGATCGGCCCACCAGAATCATCGCCTGTTAATACGGTTGCATCAGAATAGGTGTAGTCGCCGTTTCCCGGGTCGGTGTAAACGGGATCGAGGTTGAGGTCGTTGGCTCCCACGGGCCAAGCGGCATATGCGCCGCTTTGGACGTTGTTGTAGTCCCAGACGGTGGTGTCATCGCCATTGGGACCATCCAGCAATTGACCACTACCGGCGCCTGCGCCAACCGCCATGTTGGTATTTGTGATGGTATACTGGTTGTTGACCGAATCGCTACCCACTAATCGAAAGGGGAAGTCCGCGATTAGATCGCAATGGTCAAAAGTAACAGTCGAGGGTCCCGAGACCCCTGCACCGTCAGCATCATAATGGTAGAAAGCGAAGGCTCCGGCGTCATCGTTCTGAACCACGGAGTTGGTCATATTGATCGTATGAGCCCCCCGAACATAAAAAGCGCCAAACGCCCCAACTCCGCCGGATTCATGGATATAGGAATTATCGATATTGAGGGTATTACCGCCTGATCCGAATTCTAAATTGATCGGCTGGAAGACGGCTTCGAGGTAGGAATTATTGACATTGAGAGTCCCAGTCGATGGGTTGCTCGTGAAAATACACTCACGAGAGACGTTAGTGTAGTTGACACAATTCAGAGTCAGAACGCTGTTCAAGAAATCGAGCCGAATCCCGAATTGCAGGACCCCCCCACCATCAATGTCGACATTACTGAGAACGGTATCCGCGGTACCCGCGTCGGGCATAACAATCGGATTGTTACGTACATTTCTGACATCGAGATTCTCGAACCGAACTTCGCCCGAGGAGTGAAGGGGGCGGAAAACGTGGGTCTGTGTACCGCCTCCGCCGTTGTTGCCATCGATGGTGATCCGGCCGCCGGTGTTGGAACCCACCTGACAAGGTTGATCGGCGAAGATGATGTAGCTGTTGTTGCCATCGTACTGAATCGTGGGAGTCTCGCCCGGAGCAGCCACGATACTGATGTTCGCGGTTTGAATAGCGAACGATTCAACATAGACGGAACTGTCCTCAATGAGCACAGTCCCACCCGGAGAAACCGCGCCGACAGCGGCCGCAATGGTCGCATGGTCGGTTGGAACACGTTCCAGCACTTCCGCGCTGGCTTTGGGAATGAATGAACCAAAGATGATAAATATGAATACGGTTACAGAAAAATAAAATGCTGCTGACTTGGCCATGACAAATCCTCCTTGACTAAATGATAACCTTCAATAAACAGTGGTGACGTCAACAAACGAAATCGGTTCCGCCCGTCAGACACCAACATCAGTTTTCAGATCAGTTATTCAGCCCACACCACCAAACCCCAAGGTCTGTCTCCATCCCCGATGAGAGGGGGTAATCCAAACGAACTCTCCGTCATTTCCTCTTCCGGTTCACAGACCGAAATGAAATCAATCTTTAATACGTCCTGATCGCGCCGGCTCCAAAGACATAAATGTCTCCGATGCTCTTCGTCCCATTGGTGGCGGAGTACATGACTCCGTTATAGAAGGGAGCGTAATTGAGCAGCCCGGACTCTTGGCTTTTTTCCACTGTCTGCTGGGGACGGTACCCACCCGTCTGCGCCTGGTTGTCGGGGCCGGCACTCCAAGCCATCCAACTATCAAATCTTACCGGGACCAACCCGAACGGCCCCGGGCCGTTCTCAGCGTATTTGGTGGACCCATCGGCGCCGCGCCAGGATCCATAGGCCACGAAAAACGATTCCGGATTGTCACCCAAACCCGCGAACGGGTCCCTGTTGGTGAATGGATCTCTTGGAAGTTCATCTTTGATGTAAGGAATCGGCGAGGTCAAAAGGCGCATATCGCAACCATCCTGATTGGGCGGATTGGGTTGGTTGAGCATACTGAACCGCCCTGAGGTAACGTATTGGCCGTAGTCTGTGTAATAGGATTCGAATCCAATCTGGATGGTTCGAAGCCCACCTTTTGCGCTCACAACTCGCGCACGGTTTTGCGCTTCTAGGAAGTTGGGGAGTGCGATCGCAATCAAGATGAGAATGATGGCAATGACAATGAGAAGTTCGATTAGGGTGAACCCCCTTTGAGGGTCCTTGACCTTTTTAAAGCAAGACATGTTACTAAACT
>JAJDBZ010000713.1 GCA_029261095.1 Candidatus Omnitrophota bacterium
GATCAGATGAGTAGGTTCCTTCTACACGAATATCCCCAATGACATTGGCAGCGGTGGGAAGAGCCAAACAGAAAAAGATGCAGACAGAAAGAATGCGCGCGGCCCGTAGGGTCGCTATCCCTTCTTCCTGGTTGAGCGATAGATTCCTATCCCGTAGCTGAAAAAGTGTCGACATCATTAATCGCGGAAACTGACAACCCTCAAAAATTCACAGACAATGAAAATGCGATGGGCATAGCAGGCCTGGGAATAACAGGGTCTATAGCCTGTCGCGTTCTAGTTGACTTCCGCGGCAACTTCCTTCTCTTCGGCATCACCCTTTTCAATGGAAAACACAAGGTCTTCGGATTCTCCAAGATCCACTTTGATAGTCGCGCCCTCGAGAATCTTCCCTCGAAGAACTTCATCGGCAAGAGGGTCTTCGAGATGTTTCTGGAGAGTTCTTTTCAAGGGTCGTGCTCCATACACCAGATCAAAACCTTTATCTAACAAGAACGTCTTCACTTCATCGGACAATTCGAGTGTTGTTTTTCCACCTCGGAAGCGGGTCTGCAGGTCCTTCAAGAAAATCTCCAGAATTTCGCGCGTGTGCTCCCTTTCAAGCGGATGGAAGACAACTACATCATCCACACGATTGAGGAACTCTGGTTTGAAACTTCGTTTCAATTCGCTGGTGAGTCTCTCCTTGATACTTTCGAGATCCATCGACTGATTCGCGGCCGCGAACCCGAGTCCGGTATTCTTGGTGATTTCTTCGGTCCCCAGGTTCGAGGTCATGATTAGGACTGTGTTGCAGAAGTCGACTGTACGCCCCGTCGTGTCGGTCAAGCGTCCTTCCTCAAGGACCTGGAGAAGAATGTTGTAAACGTCAGGATGCGCCTTTTCGATTTCGTCCAGGAGAACAACGCTGTATGGGCGACGGCGGACTTTCTCTGTCAGCTGCCCCCCCTCATCGTGGCCGATGTACCCGGGAGGCGCTCCCACGAGTCGCGAGACCGCGAATTTCTCCATATACTCGGACATGTCGATGTTAATGAGTGCATCCTCATCTCCGAAAAGATACTCCGCCAGCGCCTTCGCCAATTCGGACTTCCCAACCCCTGTCGGGCCGAGGAAGATAAAAGACCCTATGGGGCGTTTGCGTTCTCCAAGCCCGGCTCGCGACCGTCGGATGGCGCGCGTGATGGTGTCGATGGCGGGTTCCTGACCGACAATACGTTTGTGAAGTTCTTCACCCATTTTCAGAAGACGTTCGGTTTCGCTCTCTTCCAGGCGGACAAGTGGAATTCCGGTCCATTTGGATACCAGATAAGCGATCTCCTCATCGTCGACATTAGAACGATTCTCAAGACGGGACCGTCGGTCTTCCCACTCCCGCGTCTTGTCTTCCACCTCGGTCTTGAGTTCATCTCTGAGTTGTTTGAGGTCCATACACTTTTCAAATTCTTCGGTTTGAGTGGCCGAATCGATTTCCTGATTGAGCTGGTCGATTCGATCATCGAGTTCTTTGAGTTCCTTGGGACGAGTGGTCGCTTTCAGGTGGGCACGCGCGCCGGCTTCATCGATCAGGTCAATTGCTTTATCGGGAAGGAACCGGTCGCTGATATAGCGATCTGAAAGTTCCGATGCTGCCTTGAGCGCGACATCGGTGAAATGGACTTGATGATGGCTCTCATACTTGTCCCGTAAACCTTTAAGAATCTCGATCGTTTGTTCGACCGAGGGAGGATCGACGATGATATTCTGAAACCGTCTCTCGAGAGCGCTGTCTTTCTCGATATATTTCCGATACTCCTCCAGGGTGGTGGCGCCGATGCACTGGAGTTCGCCACGAGCTAGCGCGGGTTTGAGCATGTTAGAGGCATCCATCGAGCCCTCGGCCGCTCCCGCCCCAACCAGCGTGTGAAGTTCATCCACAAAGAGGAGGATATTGTCACTGCGTCGCATTTCCTCAAGGACCGCTTTGAGTCGCTCTTCGAATTGGCCACGGTACTTGGTCCCCGCCACAAGGGCGGCAAGGTCGAGCGTGATGAGACGTTTATCGGCCAACAAATCGGGAACTTGTTTGTTCACAATTTTTTGTGCGAGACCCTCGGCGATCGCCGTCTTCCCGACTCCCGCTTCTCCGATGAGCACCGGGTTGTTCTTGGTGCGTCGGCAGAGAACCTGGATCACCCGCTCGACTTCATCGACCCGCCCGATAACGGGATCGAGTTTGTTCATTCGGGCCAGGTCGGTCAGATCGGTACCAAAGGCGTCAAGCGCGGGGGTCTTCGATTTCTTCTTGCCTCCGGAACCCGGTTGAGATGTCGGTTCTTGGCCTGCTGGACCACCCCCTCCACCCATCCCCATCAATCGAAGGATCTCAGCGCGGGCTTTTACCAGGTCGACTCCTTGAGAGAGGAGGACTCTCGCCGCGATCCCTTCGCTTTCGCGGATAACTCCGAGCAGGAGGTGTTCGGTTCCGATGAAGTTAACGCCCAGGCTTTGCGCCTCTTGGTGGGCGAACTGGATAGCACGCTTACCGCTGGGCGAAAGTTGAGTGGCGTCTTTCTCGAGGTAATACGTTGCGTTTTGAATTTGTGCGATGGTTTTCTTTCGAAGGACCGCGAGATCGACTCCGAGATTTCGCAGAGCGGTGACCGCGACGCTATCGTTTTCGGCGATCAGGCCTAATAACACATGCTCGGTGGAAGCATGACTGCTTCCGAGTCGTGCGGCTTCCTCTTTGGCTCTGCGCATTACCTGGCGGGCGCGTTCGGTCAATCGATCTAGATTCATGCTTCAAAACTCCTTGGTTTTTTCAAAATGTGTCAGGCTGGAAAAACGTGGGCTGGTTGATATCGGAACGACGCGATTCAAATAGTCCTGAATTCCCATGAAATCATGTCGCTAGGGAAGCCGCCCCTTCATTCCAGTTGATATTCTGATTTGGGCAACGTCGCCTACAGTCCCCTCTACTAAAGATCGGCGGGGGGGAAGAATCCCTTGACCCTAGTATGACGTGTTTTATGCCCCCTGAAAAGCCAACGCTGAGAGGAACACCATCTAGGAAGGGTCACGGAACAGTGGCATCTTTCTCTGAATTTTAAGTATTTTCGCCAGAAATTGGAGGAAATTTGCGGATATGCTCAAAGGAAAATTGCTTCACCCCGATGTCCTGGCCGCCTTGGCTGGGTCGGGTCATGGTTCGAAGGTCCTGATCGCCGATGGAAACTTCCCGCATGGGACTCAGGTGGGCGACAACGCAGAACTGGTCTATCTCAACCTGACACCGGGCAATGTCTTAGTGACCGAGGTCCTCGAGGCCGTCCTTTCGGTCATTCCAGTCGAAGCGGCTCATGTGATGCAGCCGACGGATGGGAAAGAGGTTCCGATTTTCTCCGAATTCAAGGATTTACTGGGTGATCAAGCCGAGATAGAGCACTTGGAAAGGTTCGAATTCTATGAGTCGGCATCGGATCCGGACACCTGTTTGGCGGTTGCCACTGGGGATCAACGGTTATATGCTAATATATTGCTGACCATAGGGGTGGTCACGAGCCCGTAGCACCGTCTTCCAGACGGTTCAGAGGAAAGTGCTGTCAAGAAGATAGCGCTACAAAACGAGGGGGGAGAGAACCATGGGGATGGAAGCGATCTTTTCGCTAACTATCGGACTCCTGTTTGGGTTGGGAGTCGCCTACTTTGCGGCACGTCTGATTTATCAAGCCAAGATCGATAAAGCGGTTCAAGAGGAGATGACCGCCTCCGAGTCGGAGCGCGCGGTCCTTGCCGACCAACTTTTCCAACTCGAAGATAAGATCCGGAAGACCGACAAGGACAAGGAAAGTCTCTCAGAGACCCTTGAATCCAATCGGAATGAACTTACGGAGAAAGAACAGAAAGTCACTGAACTCCAGACCACTCTCGAGCACGAACGAAAATCAGCTGAAGAAAAACTGGCCCTGCTCGAAAAAGGGACGGCGCAGATGAAAGAGACTTTCGAGACACTTGCGGCGGATGCCCTGAAAAAATCGAATTCGTCCTTCCTCGAACTCGCAAAGACGCAGCTTGAGAGTTATCAAAACGAAGCCAAGGGAGACTTGGACAAACGAACCGACGCAGTCGCCACACTACTCGCGCCTGTCAAAGAAACCTTCCAGAAATTTGATAAAAAAATTGAAGAGATGGAGAAGGGGCGGACTCATGATTACGGTTCAATCACAGAGCAACTGAAATCCCTCTCGATGACTCAGGAGTCTCTTAAGTCGGAGACTTCCAAGCTGGTCACCGCTCTCCGCCGTCCGCAGGCCAGAGGCCAGTGGGGGGAGATCCAATTGCGAAATGTCGTCGAGCTGGCGGGAATGAGCGAGTATTGCGATTTCCAGGAACAGGTTTCCACAACCGACGAAGAAGGAGCAATCCTTCGCCCCGATCTCGTCGTAAACTTGCCTGGTGGGAAGAAGATTGTCGTCGATTCAAAGGTTTCGCTCGATGCTTACTTGAATGCGTTGGAAGCAGAAGACCATGATCAACGCGACATGTATCTTTCTCAACACGCTCAACAGGTGCGTAACCATATCCGTCGACTTTCGATGAAAG
>JAJDBZ010000714.1 GCA_029261095.1 Candidatus Omnitrophota bacterium
TGCCCGGGGTCGTCGGCGGGGAAGTTGAAAGAGATGGTTTGCAACCCCGGCATGTTGTTCGTTGCGCGAATGAGTTCGTTGAGCGTTCCCGCCCCTTCTTCGCCAACCGTCGTGGTCACCGTCAGTCCCTGTTCTCCCGAAGAGGAAATCGCCGCCGAAAACTCAGAGGTGTTGTTGACCGGTTCGGTGGCGGGAGGGCGAAGGGTGATGTCGGTGGCGGTCGAGGTGACAAAGGGCTGGTCGGATGGCGGTGATTCGACAGGAGCCGAGAACTCGACAATCCCGGTGGCATCGGTCTGGACATTGACGGCGCCGATGAAGGTCTGTCCTTCGCCAAAGCCACTCCCGTCGAAACCGGCATTCCCGAAAAACTCCAACCGATACAGGGAGTCAGGCATACTGGAGAGCGACCCATCGACAACGATCCCTGTCGCCGATTCGGCGATCGAGCCGAGCATGGGGAAATTCTGCAGGCCATTGCCGCCCAAATCCCCGTCCCCATCGTCCTGAGGGAAATTCGGCCCGCTATTGGCTCCGCCGCTGCGGAGGTCGATGCCTAAATTGTCATTCTTGAATATGGAGTTCTCCGTGATCAGGGACCCCTCGCCGCTACTGACATCGACCCCGACTGCATTCGAATGGATTGTGTTCGCCTCAATTCGGTTCTTTCCTGAAGAACCGATCCCGAAGGTGTTGTTGGCGACCGTGTTGTTTGTGACAACGTTTCCCGGAGAGGAGGTTTGAACTCCGGCGAATACGTTTCCCAATTCCGCGGTCTCGGTCGGGTCGGTCCCGATAAAATTCCCTTCGATGCGGGTCCCCGTTGCGCTACCCTGGACCAGGATGCCTTGTCGATTCCCCCCGATAATATTCCCGGCGCCCGGTTCCGACCCGCCAATGGCTGTATCGATGGTGGGCGGGAAGCCGCTACTAACCGAGATTCCGGAACTCCCGTTGCCGAGGGGGGCGAGTCCCGTGATGTCCGTACCGATTCTGTTTCCGAGGATGCGGGTCCGTTCGGCGCTGTTTCCAAACTCGATCCCGTTCGTCCGGTTCCCCGAGATCAAATTCGCGGCGCTTTCCTCGGTTCCGCCCACCAAGGTATCGGTGGCCAAAAGAATCAAGATTCCACTCCCCAGATTCTGAATCGAAGTGGCGCCGGTTATGTCGGTTCCGATCAGATTGCCTTGAACTCGGTTGCCAACAGTGAACTCGTTGGCGCTTCGGACCACAATCACCCCATGGGAGTTGTTCCCTGAAATGAGATTTCGGTCGGCCGGAGCAACCCCGCCGATCACATTGTTGCTTCCTCCTGCGATAAGCAGTCCTTCTGATGCGTTCGGTTGGGCAACCGTCCCTGACGTGTCTGTCCCAAGAAAACAGCCCTCCACCCTGCAATCGTCGGTGTCGATTAGTTGTACTCCCGACGCCGAAAATCGATTGATCGCTAGTCCTCGGATCTCACATGTACCAGTTGGATCCTGAATGAGTATCCCTGGAACCATGGCTCCAGCCATCGTTCCATCGAGTTCAATCCCAATGACTGTATCCAACCCCTGGTCAGTCGAGTTCGTGTTGGCTGAAGAGCCGAGTTGGGTAAAACCGTCGATCACCACACCATCGGTGATCGCGGGTAGCGCAGATAAGGGTTGGATTGTGTGCTGGCCATCGCCAGGGATATTGAATTCGATGACATCGGGGACCCCAACGGAGGAGTTGGCGTCGAGGATGGCTTGGCGGAGCGAACCTGCGCCGGAATCGACCGCAGTGGTCACCACAATCGTGGCCGCCTCGCTGGGCTCTACATGAAATAAGACTTGAATCACGGAGAGGATGCAGGCCCACCGAAAAACTGTGGACCGTTCAGGGGATCGTGGGCGGTACATATTGACCTCCAAGGGAACGCTCAGGTCGCCAACCTTCACAATCCCCGAATGGACAGGACTCGGGGAGATGGAAATCAATGCAATCGGACTCGGAGTGGCACCGACGGCAGGAATGCAGTTACTACCTCATCAGAAAGCCCACCTCAAAACCACATACCAGATCGGACTTCTCAAGCATGCAAAGGTTTGGGACCAGTGATAGGAGGATAGCCCGCCTGAGGTGTTCTAGACAACCGCTAATTCGATTTTATTGCATCACCTTAAGTAACTCTTATGGGAGATTTTTGATCTAGGAGGAAACAGTTTCGCAAAGCCTATGCGCACCCCTTGAGCGAATCCTTGAGAATCAATGGTAAATCAAATACACAAGGGCACTTTGGACCACGTACGTTTCACTCACCCATTTCCTCTGAATCAACCTCAACCTGACGATTTCGGCAAATTTCGGCAACTGAAATGCGCTGGTTCGAAATCGCACAGATTGACCAGAAATGCTTCCCATGGCTACTCTATAATCGCCAGAATATCTTCTTAAGATAAAGAAGGTAGAGCAAAGACCATTTTATCGAAAACATGAAGATCTCAATAATGAGAGGGTGTAAGTTGTCTCCCTCGCTGTGGAGCAGCAAGTGGGCGATATCCCTGAACGCGATGAAGTGTTGGGCGACATAGATGAGCAAGGGATTCATCCCGATGACCACAAATAGAAATGACCACCATCTGATATTCCAGACATCGATTACCAAATAGAACAAACCGAGATAGATCGGAGCTAAAGTAGTTCATCACTCCAGGTATGTGACGTTCCAGTTGGCCGAAGTGGCGGTTACATGAGAACTCCTCGCGGCAATCTTGAAAGGTACTATAATTGGATTACTTTCCGATCTTTCGTTTGATCTTTCGATTCTTCAAATCTAGGAGGTTCAGGGATGTCCAAGAAACAGACGCAGGAACGCCGCGATTTCTTAAAGACCATGCTCGCGGCGAGTACCGCTCCGATGGTCGTGTCGGCCAGTACTCTGGGGCTGGGCGGGGCGGTTGCGGCCAACGACCGGATCGGTCTGGGGTTCATCGCCTTTGGTAAACGGGCGGGCCAGCTCTACAACGATTTCTCCAAACACCCACAATCACAATTCCTGACAGCGTCCGATGTCGACGCGGGTCGCCGCTGGGATTTCGTGAAACGGGTCGGGGAAGGGACCAAGACCTATAACGACTACCGCCACATCCTCGAACGCAACGACGTCGACGCGGTGATCATCTCCACGACGGATCCGTGGCATGCTCCGGCCATCATCGACTCGGCCAACGCGGGCAAGGATATTTATTGCGAGAAGCCGCTGACACTGACCATCGACGAGGGCAAGGAGTGCGTGAAAGCGGTCCGCCGTGCGCATCGAGTCTTCCAGGTCGGATCGCAGCAACGCTCCTACAGCCAGTTTCGTCGCGCCTGCGAGCTGGCCCGTAACGGTTACATCGGGAAGCTGAAGCAGATCGACACCTACATCGGTGAAGGTCCCACGGGGGGTACGGACCCGAACGTGGGGGTTCCGCCAGGGCTGGATTGGGATCGTTGGTTGGGGCCCGCGCCTTACGTACCATATCGCGTCACGCGGTGCCATTACGAATTCCGTTATTGGTACGCCTACTCGGGCGGGAAACTGACCGACTGGGGCGCGCACCACAACGACATCGCTCAATGGGGCAACGGCACCGAGGACACCGGCCCGATTTCCATCGAAGGCGAAGCCACCTTCCCGGAACCGGGCGGTTACGATACGGCGGTCACTTTAGACGTCCGTTACGAGTATAAAGACGCCGCGCCGGTCATCTGTCACAGCACAGGTGAGAATGGGATCAAGTTCACGGGCGAAGAGGGCGAGATCTTCGTGAACCGCTCCAGAATCGACGAACCGGACGCTCTCAAGGGCGTCGAACTCAAATCCGACGACATCCGCCTGTACAAGAGCGACGACCATCGGGGCAACTTCTTGGAGGGCGTCAAGACTCGGAACGATTGTGTCTGCACCTGCGAGATCGGGCACCGTTCGGTCACGGTCTGTCACCTCGGCAACATCGCGATCCGATTGGGTCGGAAGATCCACTGGGATCCGGACAACGAAGTTATTGTCGGTGACGAAGAGGCGCAAGCCTGGACCAGCAGGATCGAGCGCGAGCCGTACACGCTACCGAAGGCGGGACGGTATTCGCCGCCTCACAGAGGGTAGCGTCTACCGTCGAAAGCCGGGTGGTTGGAGTTACATCATGGTAACGGTTGCGCGGGGGGCTTGGGTTCCAAACTCCCCGTTTTCTTTATCTGGTTCCACGCCGGAGTACAACTCCGGTGCGAGCCGTCTATTGCCCGTCTCAGGATAGGGAAGAGGGTTCGAGCCCGAATTCTAATCCATGGTTAATGGTACTATAATAGACCCAATTCCAGTATCGGGGTTCACACAATCATCCGCCCTCCCGACCGCCTGAAGGTCTAACGCCAATTCGCAAGGAGGAGGACGATGAGTTCAATCCACAATCACAGCGGCTGTTGCGGGTGTCATCCCGCGGGACAAATGGGTTTATTCCATCGTGGATGTACCCGACTTGTTTGGCGAGAACGTAACGCTTCCGTGTTCGATTGTGTTTTTCGCAAACGAAATGCGCGACTCGGCGCCAGAAGTCTACCGCACGGAATGCAAGGTCTCGGAGTTGGACGAAGGCCTTGCTCGACTCGTTTACAACCAACGCGGAGCAAGCGCCACCATCCTCAACCTGTACGAACCGAGCGAGATCAACCGGTTGTCATCGAAAGCAGCCCACTGGGACATCAGAATACTAACAACCCAAGACTGTTACGCTTGATTGATAATCAAACGATTATGATCCACGGATGGGAAAGGCATCGCTGATTTACAATTAAGGGAACGGAGTCGAGTGAAAATGCATTCTTGGAAAAGACCAGATGGGTCACTCTTCGCAGGGGGTGCGACAGGATCGCAAAGCCTGTCTCCCCCCTTAATTCCCCTGGAAGGAAGAGAAAGACCGCGGTTTCTGTTGCGGTGACGGTGCTATAAGAGAAGATGTTCAGCGAGTTCTGGTTCCAACGTACACGATACTTTCGTCTCAGCGGTTAATAGCCCGATCAGTTTCTTCTGCACGTCTCGGTCAGTTGCCACGAAAGTCACGCTAAGCCCAGCCTTCCTACATTTTTCCACATTGGCTTGCACATCTGATTTTCCCGTCTCGACCTCGATGACTTTCGGTCCTTGTGTGGTATGGATGAGAATGTCCACGGTCCCGCCAGTATCGAGCGGGACTTCCACCTGAACATCCAATCCCTTGGCTCGCAGGTCTGCCGCGATCTTGTGTTTCCAGTATTCGTGGACGAGCCCGCCGCGGCGGGCTGGGAGTTCCAGGACATCCAATGCATCATTGAGAGAGGCTCTTCCTTTGGCGGTCAGGTCTAGCAGGACAACAGCCCCTGATCTGGTGGGAACACGTACTGGTGAGAGGAGACTCTCTCGGACGGCCACCTCTTTGAGGTGGTTTCCCTTTCTCCGGCTAACTTTCAGCCGTTTGTAGCGCTCCACCATCCCGCTGTAAGGATGGTGGAGCGCGTCTTGTAGTAAATCTTGGACTGATTCCTCGGCTTCGTTCTCTTCTTTATCTGGAAGTGAAATAGGTTCCTCCATCGGATTCCTTCTGATTGGGGCAGCCAGAGTTGTGGTATCGCTGGAATCGGTTTGCATGTGGGTTCTGATTTCTTCGTCGGTGACTATTCGGTTCTTGATCGGCGCGTGGACGGTTTTTAGGAGAAACGATTTTGGGTAGCGGCTTTGGACTTTGACGAGGCATTGCCCGACCGGAAGTTGGCCGAGTGTTTCCTTTTGGCCGTCATCGAGGAGGAGGTAGTTGGAGGCCGTGTTCACATCCTCGCGGGCTTTGAGGTTGAACGTAAACGTGAGATTGGTGTTTCCCAGGGCCGGTAACGAAATAAGGCTCGGGTGTTGGTCGATGAGGACGATCCCCTCGCCAAGTTCTCGTACTTCCCGGAAGAGCATGTCGACGGTCGATTCCCGCGCTCCGGGGGCTTGGCGGTGGAGGACGTGGTGGGCTTCTTCGATAATGATTCCGTGCTGGAATCGCTCTCTTTCACCGCCTTGGTTCAGCCGGTATTGGTGAATCCAAAGCATGAGGCTTTCGATGACAAATACTTTGTCGATGTTCGTGAGGCTGTCGAGTTCGAGAATGACAGGATGATTGAGTAATTCGCCGATGTCGGTTTGACTTTGGACGTTAACGACCTTTCCCATTTCGCCGTAGCAGAGGGCTCCCATTGCTCGTAGCGTTGAGGCCATCCAGTTGGCGGCCCGTCCCGTGACCTTCATCCCTTTCACGACCGTAAGCAGGTCTTTCATCGTCGGGTATTTTACGACCGTTCCGTCGTAGATGCCGTGCTCGCGGTAGAGTTGGTCGAGCGCCTGCTGCAAAAGGTACATGACTCCTTCGCCGACATAGGTGGCGTGGGCGAGAATCTCGATTAGTTTCTTGACCCAGGAGGAAGGTTCGGTTCCTGGCGGTGGAATCAGTGGGTTGAACCGGAACGGCGCGACATCGCGCCCGACGGTGTAAACTCGAAGCCGGTCCTTGAACTTCGTCTTTAGCAAGGCCCTGTAGTTTTTCTTCCAGTCGAGAACGAGAAATGGTTTTTCCTTAAGAAGCAGCGATCCCAGTAGCGAGTAACAGAGGTTTGTTTTCCCCGATCCGCTTCGTCCAAGGATGGCGACGTGTTGAAGCCACTCGTCTTCGCGGATGCCAAACTGCCCAAAATCTCTTCCAAGGTGGGAGACGTTTGCAACCGGGAACTCTCCTTTCGAGACATGCGCTTGCGGGGGAAGAAAAAAGTGCAGCGTATCGCCGGGACTTTTCCTGAGATGTTTAAGAGCAAGGGCTGAAAGGAGTTGTTCGATTTGCTTCTTGCCGTCGAGTCCTTCCACTTGGTACGTCTGCCAGAGTCGGTCGGCTTGTTCGCCAATGAAGGGCTTTAACTGACAGCAGGTCTCATCCACATCGAGAAACACCAAGGTCTAGCCTCCGCGCTTTCGCTGCTTTTTTCGAGTGACCCGTTGGTAGTAGGTTTTCGTTCTGGTTTGTTTCGAGAACTTTTTGCGAATCCATTTCCGGATTCGTCCCATTTTAGTGGTTGGTTTTCGCATGTGCTTTTCACCTCGTAGATTTTGTTACTCGGAAGGAAAGAAGGAGCGATTTATAAACCTTACGCCGGTGGAAAGGGTGGAGAGCGCAAAAGCGCTCTCCGGTCGGCCTTGTTCGAGAGAACACGCCGACCTGGCGTCAAAACCTCCTTTAGTACGGTCTGCGTTCTCGCCACAGGTAGACGAGAAACGCGACGAGCAGCATGGCTGCCGTAGGGTACTCAAGGATGGCTCCGACGATGGAATTGACTCCATTGTCCAGGTCCATTTTTTCCACCTCCTCTCTCGATTCGTTTAAAGCCGTTTGCCTCATAGTTTGGAGACAAGGATCCGGGAAGAGAGAATTGGTTAAGAAGGTTTGGGGTAGGATTGGGAGAGTGATTCCAAAGAATCGAAAACCTTAAATACAACCTCCTCTCTACCGGCTCCTATCAGGAGGTTTTTGAGTCGCAATGTGGGAGCAATTATGGTCGGGCACAGAAAATTGGTTGACCGAGTTCCCACGATTCTATGAAGCCTCCTGGCCTTTCGTTGACG
>JAJDBZ010000715.1 GCA_029261095.1 Candidatus Omnitrophota bacterium
ACATATAATTGAGCGGAGTTGTGAGGTCGGTTTCGACAGGGATCACAGATTCCCCGACTTGCAGCGTTTCCTTGGCCCAGGGGTTAACCAGGTGAATCCGGTTTTGGTCCTCGGTCGCCTCCAAATCGTAACTTTCAATTGGGATATAGAGGGCTGTGATTGGAAAGGTGGTGGTTTTTGCGTAGAGGTCGCTACCCTCCGACGTCTCTCCATAACGAATCCCGATCATAGGCACCCCTAGCCCGAACCTCCTTGATTTGAGCGAGATGTCCGAATCGGAATAGTCTTCCGCCATTAAGAGGTCGTCGACATCCTCACGTCCCCATTCGAAACCCACAAGTTCGAACTGGATCTGGGATTCGGATCGGAGATCATCGAGGCGGCTCTTTGAGTTCGGATTGGGTGGATGAATCTTGAGGCTGTATCGGATCGATTGAGAAAGAGAATAGTTGTAAATATCGCAAGCCCGCCTAAATCGTGGACTATAGATCTCAGTCCCCAGCTTCTCATGAGCGAACGAAAGATACGCGTAAGAAAGATAAGTGGCCATTCCGTAATAAGTGAGGATGTCTTCGTTCTTGGACAAATAGGTCATGAACCGATTTTCGCGAAAAGGATCCAGTCGAGCCTTCCGGGTCATTGGGTAAATGATTGGCCGGCGGTTCCACCGTGAAGTTTTTCTTTCTGCGACAGCGTTCGCGAGTTCCGCTGTGCAAAAAAGACTTCGTGGGTCCTCCTGCTTGGCGGGATCCTCCAAAACCCGAGCCAAGAGCTGCTTGAGGGCTGACTCTGGATCGACCTCGTATTCGCTTAGGAGATTCTCCCTGAGCAACAATTCACGGCTTCCCTCGGTAATCTCGGTGGATTTGACTTTCTCTCCTCCGATAAAGCGGGATCCCTTAGGTTTTTCCATTCGAGCAAATAAGGAGCACCCTGTCGCTAAGAGGGCGAGAAAAAGGAAGCAGACCAAAAAGTTATTGGATTTTCTCTGAGTCATGGTGCCTAACCTTCACATTATCGGTCAATTCTACCCTTTCCCAACCCAACCCATTGAGCTTCTTGAATTTATGTAAGCCTCTTCCCATAATCGCCGTTCGTTCTGGAAAAACAGAATTCCTAGGGAGGATATGATGAAATTTGGTATTATCGGTGTGGGGGTGATTGCAGACTTCCATCGTCAAGCCATGGAGAATGTCGAAGGGGCGGAGTGTATCGGGGTTTACGACAAATTTGAGAATGCCGCCAAGAAGTTCGCCGAGGAAAAGAATCTCAAAGCCTTCGATTCCATCGAATCCCTTGTAAAAAAAGGGGGCTGTGAAGTGGTCACCATCGCCACTCCAAGTGGATGGCACATGGAGCCGGCCATCGAGGCCATGAAAGCCGGGGCGCACGTACTTTGCGAGAAACCTCTTGAGGTTACCACCGAGAAGATTGATAGGATGATCGCTGTTTCGAAGGAACGCGGAGTTAAACTTGGGTCCGTATTACAGTTCCGAACGTTTGAAGGAACCAAAAAGGCCAAAGAAGTCATTGAAAGTGGTAAGATTGGGAAGATTCTGGTGGCCGATGCCTACATTAAGTATTATCGGAGTCAAGAATATTACGATAGCGCCAAATGGCGGGGGACTTGGGAACTCGATGGCGGTGGGGCCACGATGAATCAAGGTGTTCATTGGGTCGATTGCATCACATGGCTCGCAGGAGATGCCGACTGGGTTTACTCCTTGGCATCGACTCTCAACCACAACATCGAGGTTGAAGATGTTTGCCATTCGATAGTCAAATGGAAATGCGGCGCACAAGGGGTCATCGAAGCAACGACTTGCGCCAAACCGGGGTTCGAAAGTCGAATCGAGATTCACGGTGAAAAGGGAAGCGTCCTTCTTGAAGACACCAAAATCAAGAAGATTGTAATCGATGGTGAAGAGGAGTATGAAGACGCCGGTTCGGGTAAAGGTGGTGGGTACAGTGATCCCAAAGCGATAACCACAGCCGGACACGAGCATCACATTAGAGATATGATAGAAGCCATTGAACAGGATCGAGACCCTTTCATTCCCCCGACTGAGGGTCGACGTTCGGTCGACCTGATCACGGCCATGTATCGTAGCAGCCAATCAGGGGAAAGGGTTACCCTTTAGTCCTTTCTCAGGATTCAAGGCTAGAAGTCGATCGTCTTCCCAATCATATACAAATCGAGCAAAGGAACTACTTGCACACGTGAAACCGTGGGCGAACAGAGTCAATCAAGATGAGTGGAGATCAATCAAAGAGAGTCGACGGGAGCATCAAAGGTCTTTATTGGGCTGTCAGTGACGATGGTCTCCATGTTGCCTGCAAGGTGGAAGATCCGGAAAACCTGTCAGCGTCTCCGACCGAAGTTGTTCGCGCACTCCAGAAAAAAGAGATTAGAGCCGAGGTGGACCTGCTCCAACTGACTCAGATCATTGAACAAAAGAACTCCCAGGGTGGTATCATCGCGCGAGGCGAGTCGCCTTCTCCACCCACGCCGGGAAAAATCGAGTATTTTATCGACCCCACCCTTCTGGATCAATCTCCCGTTATGGATGAAAGCGGTAATGTCGATTACAAGTCGTTGAAGATGTTCCAAAATGTGGTGAAGGGTGAACCCCTCATTCGAAAGCACGATCCCATTCCGGGGAAGCGCGGGGTGGATGTCTTTGGGAAAACGATCCCCCCGAGGGAACCCGACGCGGTTTTTCTTCCCGTCGCGGATGGTGTCGAGATCAAGGAGAAGGGATACCTGGCTGTCGCGGCTGTTGACGGAGCGGTTACCAAGATTCAAGACAAACTTTGTGTCATGGCAGTGTTCCATGTCGGCGGCGATGTCTCCTACAAGTCTGGCAACATCGATTTCAATGGATCGGTAGAGGTCAAACGCGACGTTCTCTCGGGATTCAAGATCAAGGCAACAGGGGATATTGTGGTGAGGGGTGTCGTGGAAGCCGCTGAAATCGAAGCGGGTGGAAATATCGACATACTAGGAGGCTTTCAAGGAGGCGGGCGTGGGAAATTAAAAGCGGGTGGCGATATCAGTCTCCGTTTCGCCAACGATGGCCATATTGAAGCGGATAATGATGTTTTCATCCAATCCCAACTCCAGAATTGCGAAGTGATCGCGGGGAACAAGATTCGCGTCGAGGGAGGGCGCGGTACTATTGTCGGGGGGAGGGCGCGAGCCGAGAATGGCATCGTTTCTTCCAACCTCGGTTCCAAGATGGGGGTTCAAACAATTATTCAAATTGGTATGGATCGTGAGCTTCCAGATCGAATCGAAGCCGCGAGGGAGGTGGTTGCGGCAACCGCCAAAGTTGGAATGGTTAATGAAAACCGCAAGCAGGAACTGCAGAAAATGATGGTCTCGTTGAAGACCTCTCAACAGGCTGAAATTGAAGTCAGAGACACAGTCTATCAAGGGGTTGAAATCGTTTTTCCAGGTGCATCACTCGAAGTCCGTGACTCCATTCGTCGGGCCTTGTTCTATACGGCAAAGTGGAAAGTCCATAACCGCGCGGACGAGTAACATCACCAATCTACTTCCATTAGTTGTTCTTGTTCAATTGTAAAATCTGGCCCGATGACACTTCCATTTTCTTCGACTCGAAAAGGAGTGTGACACCATCCTCCGAATACACATGAAATCTTCCGGTTATACTGCCGTTTGCGGGAATCGAGATCATTTGCCTATCTGGCCCCAGTGACCATGACGGGGGGATCTGTTCGCCATCGGTGGGCGTGAAGTCCACTCGTTTCTGGAGCCACCGCGCGAAGATCCTGTTTCGGTTGAGCGCTGGTGATTTCCCGGCTCCGTATAGAACCCCCAGGATTCGGTTCCCTTTTGTGACCCAGCCCATTGCAACCATATACGTATCTGAATCATTTAAATGTCGAAACAGTACCTTTTGAGTGGAGAATGCATCCGGAGAGACAGACAAGGCGTAAAAAAGATTCGGACCATTCGCATGAAGGCCCATTAGATAATGGACTCCTTTGCCCGTACTGAACTTTTTGATGTCATTCACAATTGAGGAAGGTTGGAGGACGATGCCTTGGAAATGCAGATTCCTAGGGCTATCACCTACCGCATGAAATGTTTTCCCCGGGTCTTTGAAATTGAAAAAGTAGAAATGATAATTTCCTTGGTCCTTTAGGAAAACATTGGCGCCATTGTTGTCCGCCTCTGCAAATCCGGAATAACCATGAATCGGTATCAAATCCTCGTGAGTGGCGGTGTAAACCCCTGTGGATGGAGTATTCCAAGACTCTCCATCCTGGCTTTCAAACAGAATCGGTTTGTTCAGACCAGCCTCATCGGGATAGGCTGTCCCAGCCAACAAGAGCCCCTGACTCCCGTTTGGGATCGCATGCGAATTGCAGACATGAATGAACGGGCCATTCTCGATGACTAATCGGCGGTTCTTGAAGGTTAGGAAATCTTCTGTTTGTATGCCGTACAATCGATCGTTGGGCCGATCGGAACCGTCCCAAGCCCCATAGAAAATTCGCCATCCATCGTCGGTCGGAACGACCGAAGGGGCGTAGATATTGCGATAAACCCCATCCCACAGCGGGCGAATCATCGGAGATCTATAATCCGGGACGAAGTGAAGGTGCCCGGCCTCCCAATCATCAGGTGAGAACTCCCCCGCGGACACGCCATGAATCTCGATATATCCCTCCTCGGCTTGCCCGGGAATCATTTCGATTTCTATCTGACTGGCCGTGCCACTACTGATC
Organism: Candidatus Omnitrophota bacterium; assembly: GCA_029261095.1. GTDB lineage: Bacteria > Hinthialibacterota > Hinthialibacteria > OLB16 > OLB16 > JACKFH01. Next base: position 4,759 of record JAJDBZ010000715.1, read on the forward strand.
GATAAAAAGCAAAGTGTTATAAATAGGGTTTGAGGTTTCATTCTGTTTCCTTTTGAGAGTCGTCAGATGGATCATCGATATCGTAAAGTCTCCGAATTCTGTCAGCGAAAGGGACTTCGATATCCTTGATGGGTGCAAGGATATCAATTTGGTCGCCGGGAGAGACTTCGAAATCCTCAAACTGAGTCACATAAGCAGGTTTCTCCACAGCAATACGATGTGCGCCTCCCTGAGGCCAGAATGTGGGAGAGGTGACTTTGTAGTAGTGGGTGGTTTCGCCATGAACCCAGTACACGGTACGGTCGCTGGGAAAGTTTATGATCTCAACCTCCGCCAAACCGCGTTCCGAAAGGCGCGCCCAAGAAGGGATCCTTGGAACCCAGAGTGAGAGAAATGCGAGGACCCAGAGGATCGCGACTACGGACCTCCAAGGGAGACGATGGACACCCAACGCCCCGAGGACTGCTGCCGGCAAACTTGGCAGAAGGAATAGATCCCAATCGTCATAGCCGCAGTCTGGGTGAAAGAAGACCACCATCGCGATCGATCCAAACAGCATACCCCCGACTTGGAGGACGAAGGGGTCGGACCGATACCTCAAGCAGGTGAAAAGTGCGAATGGTAGAGTGATATGAGTTGCGACCCAAATGAAATAGAGTTTGATTTGAAAATGTTCGGCGGTAAGAAAGGTTCCGGTCTCTTCCGTTCCCGGCATGTCCGTGTGATAGAACAGATCCCAGAATCCAAAACCTTGACCTTGACCGTATTGCAGCACGTCGATAAAGACATAAAGCCACGCCCCGATGATTGCCGCTACAATCCAATAAACCAGTTCATCCCGGCGTATCTGTTCGCGATAGATCCAGGCACTGATCATAAGGGAAGGAAAGAGGAAGAGTGCCATCAGGTGGCACCATGCCATTAGGACCATCGAGAAGGCAATTGTGTATGTGGGCCATGCTCGACGATGGACCCGGTCGATGGAAAAAATCCACAGCATCAAGACAAACGTCGGGAGGGCATAAGATTCGATGCTTCCATGGTATAAGAGGAGATAGCCCGATGAGACAACGAGAAAAAATCCGAGAAGACTTTCTTCTCGGCCTTTATACATCAACCAGGCAAGTAGGACTGAAAGCGATCCAACCGCACAAGAGACGAAGGAGATAGACCAGCTGACCGGCCACCCAAACTGAAGAGTCAAGAACTGGCGGGAGAGCTGCATGGCGGCCACTGCGAAAAGTTCTCTCTTACGGAACCAGAGACCCCCGTTGATCTGCCGGTCTAAATATTCCGAATCACCCCCATAGAATCCATAGGGTCGCCAAAACCAAAACCAGAAAAAGGAGAGGATCAACACGCCGCATCCGACGAGAATCGTCCTTGACCGGGTTCTACTCAAATGTGTCATCGATCCAGAATGTTTGGAAATCACAGTTCTTTGAGAGAAAAACCACCCGCCACTTCGATGATCTCGCCAGTGGAGAAATCCAGGTCACCCCGCGCGATGGCCCGGACTACTTTGGCGATATCTTCGGGATACCCCCACCGCCTCTGGGGGACGATTCCTTCCTTGATGAATCGGTCGTATTTATCTTGTACTTTCTCGACCATATCCGTCTGAGTGAGGCCAGGACGAACCTCGAACACCGGGATCCCCTCTTCGGCAAGTCTCATTGCGAAGGACATCGCGGCCATCGAGGCGCCGGCTTTCGAGATACAGTATTCCGTCCGGTTGCGTGAACCGGCATAAGCACTGATGGAGGTAACGAAAACGATTCGGGGAACTTCGACCTCCCCCGATTGCTTCCACCCGATCATCCGTCTTGATACATCCTGAGTCAGAAAATAGGGCGCCTTGAGATTCGTTCCGAGCACCCGATCGAAACTCTCTTCGGTGGTTTCAAGAATCTCGACACGAATCTTTGGGGCGATCCCCGCATTGTTGACTAAGAGGTCAATCTTCCCAAATTCGGCAACCGTTTCATCCACCATCTTTTTCCGGTCATTGCTACTACCGACATCCCCTTGAATAAGCAGGCCTTCGCTACCCAATTGCTGAATCTCTTTCAATACCCCCTCTGCTGCCTTGAGGTTTCGGACATAATTGACTGCCACCACATAACCCTCTGCCGCTAATCCTAGGGCGATCCCTTTGCCGATCCCTCGACTCGCACCGGTCACCAACGCGGATTTTTTTGATATCTCCATTCAATCCTCTCCAAAACGATGAAATTTAGATTCGAGATTATAGGGAGACGGGGTGGAACCTCCCACCCCGGTGGGTTTGTTTCTAAAATCTGGTATAAAGAACCTCACACGAGGGAACATGATGTCTGAACCAAAAAAGTTCGTGGTCAGTACGCTGAAATACCGCCCCCAAACCTTTGCGGAGGTCACCGGGCAAGACCACATTAACAACACGCTCAGGAATGCCATTCGAAGGGACCGGTTGGCGAACGCCTACCTCTTTTGCGGTCCGCGCGGGGTGGGAAAAACTTCAACCGCCCGCATCCTAGCGAAAGCCATGAACTGTACGGACCTCCAGGATGGAGAACCCTGTAACCAGTGTGTCAGCTGCCGGTCCATTACCCAGGGCCGTAGTCTCGATGTCATCGAGTTGGATGCGGCGAGTAACCGAGGCATCGATGAAGTCCGAGACCTTCGCGAGAACGTTCGGTTTCCTCCTTCTCAATCCCGCATCAAGGTCTATATCATCGACGAAGCCCACCAGCTGACGAAAGAGGCTTTCAATGCCCTCCTGAAGACCTTGGAAGAGCCGCCGGCCCATGCAAAATTTATCCTGGCAACGACTGAAGCGGAGAAAATGCTGGATACGATTATCTCAAGATGCCAGCAGTTCCGGTTTAAGCCTCTTTCTTTGGAACAGATCGCGAAGAATCTCCAGAAAGCCTTGGATGAACAACCTCCGGGACTCATTCCAGATGAAATCAAATCTGAAACCCTGTTCCTAATCGCGCGAGCTTCCGACGGCGGGATGCGGGATGCTCAATCATTATTCGATCAGGTAATGAGTCTGGCTGGTGACAACCTCACCCTGGAAGATGTGGAACTTCTCTTGGGAGGTGTGCGTCTCGATACTCTCGTTCAGCTCACAGAGGCCATTCGGACCCGCAATGCGCTTGAAGCCCTCGAGATAGTCCACAATGCGTACAACCAGGGGCAGGATATGGCTCATGTGGTCCGTGATCTGCTGAGCCATTTTCGAAATCTCATGATTTGCCGATCAGCCCCAAACCGACCCGAATTGGTCGGGCTCCCGGAAGATGCGACGAATACCATTTCCGAACAAAGCCAAGGACTATCGATGGAGGACATTCTCCATGGAATCGATATCATTTTCGAAGCCGAACGCCGATTAAAGATAACCGCCTCTTCAAGGGCCGTTTGTGAGGCGGCAGTGGTGAAACTCGCCAAGATGCCGACTACACTCGAAATCGACTACCTTCTCGGACGTCAAGACATCCCCCTTCAAACTGAATCAAATATCCAGTCTTCGCCAACTCAGGGGAAAAAAAAACTAAACCCATCTAATCCCGCCGCCACAGATCCGATTTCCTCGAGTACTGGGAAAACGGAACCAGGCCCAGTTCCACAGGTCTCTGATCAAAAATCAGTTCATGAAGAAACCGACGCGGCTACTATTAATAACAAAACAGAAACCCCACCTCCCGTTGTCTCTGAAGAGGATGAGGGACCGCTCATTCAGATGGACGAGGAACCCGATCAGGATGTGATCGACACACTGATTGAACGTTGGGACGCGTTTACTCATGAAGTCGCGGCTAAGCATATTCAAGTGGGAAGTCTCCTGACGGATGCGGTTCCAGTCTCTTATTCGGATGGGGCACTTCACCTGGCAATCCCGGATACGTTGACGTTCCACTTCCGAAATCTCAGTACCTCAGACTCGAAGAAGGTTATCTCGGACCATTTGCAAGGCATGATTGGTGTTGCACCAAGAATTGTCGTTGAAAGTGTGTCCAGCGAAAAATTCGGAAACTTCCGTCAACCGACTCGCGAATCCTATGAAGCCCCCGTGTCTGAGAAGAAGTTTTCGGTGGATGAAATTCTCGAGGCCGAACCTCGAGTTCAGAGCGTACTGGACCATTTCGATGGCGTCGTCGTCGAAGTCAAGAATAATCCAAACAAATAGTTTATGGAAAGGACATTCATTTATGCTCAAGGGTCTTGGAGACATCGCCAACCTGATGAAAAACGCCAGGGACATTCAATCGAAAGTCGAGGAGATGAAGAAATCGTTGGCGGACATTGAAGTGGAAGGGCTTGGTGGTGGTGGACTGGTTCGAATGAAAGGTAAAGGCGATGGAACTATCACCTCCTTGTCGTTTGATGAGGCCACCTTCGCTAAGGGCGACCAGGAATTGATGGAAGATTTGGTGCTTGCCGCTTTCAATAACTACAACCAAAAACTCAATGAGATGAGAAAGGATAAGATCTCCGAAGTCACCGGAGGTCTCGGTCTCCCGGAGGGAATGGATTTCGGACTGTGAAACCCCTCGGTAACCTACCTTCTCTGGATGCAGTGGTGGCGGAATTGGGGAAACTTCCCGGTATCGGTCCCAAATCGGCGACCGCACTGGGGTACCACTTGGTCTCTTTGCCGACCGAGCGGGTGAAGAGACTGGCCCAACTCCTGGAAGTTTTGCCAGATAAGATCGTCCACTGTTCAGTCTGTGGGATGTTAACCGAAACAGACCCATGTGCTTTTTGTTTGAGTCCCTCACGTGACAGGAGCATTGTCTGCGTCGTGGAGGAGTCTCTCGATGCCCTGTCGATCGAAAAGAGTGGGGCTTTCACGGGCGTATTTCATGTTCTTGGCGGGACTCTTTCTCCTCTCGATGGAGTCGGTCCTGCCCAACTTCGAATCAAGGAACTTCTCGAACGTCTCAAATCAGATGAAATCAAGGAGGTGATTCTTGCAACCAACCCCTCAGTGGAGGGAGAGGCGACTGCGAGTTTCCTTCGGACACTGATAGCGGATTTGGAAACCGGTATCGAGCTCTCGCGGTTCGCAAGGGGGCTGCCAATCGGTGGAGATTTGGTCTACACCGATGGTGAGACTCTTGCTTTGGCCATTCAAACTCGGAAACCGATGGAGAATCAATAAACATCTGACTTCTTTCGGAACCACCACCTTCTCGTGAATACCCCAATCGAAGTTAATAAATCCTCCAGAGAGAAACACCCAAAAGTTGATCGGGTGTCTGTGTTGGAGTGGGGGTACTCGTTGGCGTTGAAGTCGCTGTGTGTGACGGGGTCAGACTAGGTGTCGGAGTTGGAGTTCCTGTAAAAACCCGTGTGAAGGTCGGCTCCGGTTCTTGCTCCAGAACCGTTGTATAACAAAGGTCATCGAAAAAGATCTCCACATCGGGACCCCCATTATGGTATGTCAAAATTCCAAACCGATCGAATGTCGCTCCTCCGTCCTTCACACCCTGATCCAAAGTAAGGGTTCGCTCCTCCCCTTCCAAGGAGACCGTCATTTGACCACGGCCCGAGGCTCCGTCCGGGTCATACGAAATCGTGAAAAACCGAGGCACCGAGTCCGGGCGAATGAAGGGCCCCTCGTTTGGAAGGTCACGCTGGCCGGCGCCATTGTTGTAGGTCGGACGGTAATAGAATCCGATTCGACTCGGTCCCTCAATGAAAACGCCTACAAAATTCTTCGGAAACCCATTGTCGGCGTTCATATAGGTGGAGGAGTTAAACCAACCAAATAATGTCGCGGCATCCGAACTCCCTCGTTCGAAGCCGATTTTGCCCGACGCCTCAAGCGGGTCCTCCAGACTTAGTTCACCGACATCGTCACCATAAAAGGCCATATCTTGTGAATCCGCTGCCTCGATTCTCCAAATCAACCCGCCCACCTCGCCCGTTTCATCACCGGCATGGTGAGTCGATTCGCTATACCCGAAATCGTGAAGCGGACGGATGAAGCAATCTTGGTATGTTCCCGAGGATCCTTCGTTTCTAAACCCTTCCCATCCTGGGTCAGTGTCAAAATCTTCAAACTCACCATTCAATATGATGTCGTCCAGATACACGAAAATGGGATCGCCAGAGGAGAGCCGTGGCAACATCCCAAACCGATTAAATACCGCCCCTTCCTGTCGAAGTCCTGGGTCCAGTGCAAGAGTGAAAGTCGATCCGTCAAAAGTGAATTCGATTTCTCCGCGTCCACCGGCCCCTTCGGGATCGTACCGGATTTCCCAACTGTGGTTTTCGCCGTTCGAGGGGAAATAGGTGCCTGTCCCCCGAAAATCTGTGGTGCCGATCGGTAATCCCGCCGTTCCTCCCGCTTTCCACGTGCCGGTGGCGTACTCGAAAAACACCTGGAAGAATCCTGTTTCCGCATCGAGACGGACGACCAACGAGTTGGCGGTCCGCCACTCTTTCGCGGTGTCTGCATTGAACCATCCAAAGATCATCGTGCTCCCACCGGAGGATGAAGTGACTGCGAGAGTTCCCGAGGCAGACAGAGGATCATCTAAGGTTTTCGGTTCGATCACTTTTCCGTAATAGTTCTTCACACTCGACCGCTCGATCCGACCGCCGACCTCTCCAGCGTTGGCTCCTCCCGCGTTGTTCGA